>DJYF01000043.1 GCA_002450035.1 Caryophanales bacterium UBA6985
GGAGGAATGAGGGGAGAGGGGGAAAACGCTTTTCCTCCCGCAATCTTCCGGTTATGGAAACAAGGAAAAACCCACGGAGGAACGAATCCTTCGTGGGTTATCTGCTCCGGAGAAGGAGAGATTTGAACTCTCGCGCCGGTTATCCCGACCTACACCCTTAGCAGGGGCGCCTCTTCAGCCTCTTGAGTACTACTCCATGCCAACAAAAAAATTATAACAAAAAGTAAGTTGAGGTGTCAATATAAACTTAATGTAAAAGGTTTTAATTTTCTTTATAAAAAAAGTATAATATGTTATATATATTTATGAGGTAACTAACATGAATGACAAAGAACAAAATAAGAAAAATGATATAGATTATGATTTAGTAACTGATTTAAAAAAAGCTAAAGTAAAAGACGTTAAACCAGATATTATTTCTAAAGAAGAAGCAGAAAAAATAGTTGAGAATTTACAAATGAAAGTTATTTCCAAAAACAACGCTAAAAGAAAACTAAAAAATTTTATTTTCTTAATTGTTTTTATTATTCTTTTAATAGGTATGTATTTTATGTATATAAGATTTATTAAACCTACTATTGGTAACTCTAAAAACAATGGTCAAGTAGATGAACCTATTAATGAAATAACTACATTAGATAAACTAAGATCTCTTGGTTACACTGAAAAAGAACTTGCAAGTAGAAGTACATTTGATCATGGTATTGAACTTGTTGAATATTCAGGAGAAGAGAGTAATAAATATACTAAAGATAATAAAGAGTATGAACTTATACTAAATGGAGGAGTATATTCCATAAAAGGAGTTGATACTAAAGAACTTCTAACAGGAGTAACTTATATTAGTCCTTTAAAAGTATTTTCTAATAGTGTTTATCAATTTGCTATAAATGAGAATAATGAAATATATCTATTTAAAAATAGTTTAGTAGACGAGGAAGAATATACTTTTAGTAAAGTAAACACTTTAACTAATTATGTTAAACTATATACTTATTCAACAAAGAATAATATTTATTTCTTCTATAAAAATACGAGTGATGAATATATCTTCTTAGCAAGTAATATAGATAATCTTGAACCATTTACTTTAAAAGATATTGATTCTATTGCTTATATTAAACCTACATCTAATCTAGTTATATATAAAGATAAAACTATAACTATAAGAGGTGAAAAAGAAATAGATGGGGCAAGAGCTCTAATAGTAAAAGATGATGAAATTAATACTGTTATTACTGTTAACATGCATGCAATAACAGGGTTATCACCAAGTGCTAATAAAATAGTAAAAGTACTTATTAAGGATGAATCTGTAGCACTTTTATATGATGATAATCAATATAAAGAATATTTATATCATGAATTAATCAATTAAAAAAAGGCAAGAATTATTCTGCCTTTTTTTCTTCTTCTATCTTTTCTACATCTTTAAAGTATGCTTTAACAATTTTATCTCGATCTTCATCACTGAATCTAGAACCACTTGCGAGTCTATGACCTCCGCCTCCATAGGTAGAAGCAAATTCAGATACACTTACATCATCTCTCATAGCTCTATAACTTATTCTTGAAGATGCATCAATTAATATAATAAACTCTAACTCAGGGTGATTAATTGATAACACATTTCCTAAGTCACTTTTATAACGTTCTGCAAATACAACTCCAACATCATGTCCATCTATTTTATAATGTACAAGTTTTTCACTTCTGTTATCTATATATCTTTGTTCTTCTTGAGTTTTAAGTTTATTATATCTTTTTTCAAAAGAAGTAAACTTAAATTCATCATTCTTTTTTAATCTTCTAGTAATTGTTTTAATAAATTCTTTACTACCATATACACTTTTTAAATTATCTATTTCTCTTGGTATATCACTTGTAAAAGTAAATGTATCAAGTTCTCTTACATAATTAACATATTCTTTTATAATTGGTTTATCTAGTTCTTTATATTTCTTTTTTAAATATAAATAGAAAAGTTCTGTACCACATGTTTTAACACCATTAATATCAACTCTTACATCTACATATTCATATTTGTTTGCAAATAGGTGAGTTTCATGATGATCAAATACTTTTACATTTAATTTTAAATTTTCTATATCATCATATATTTCTTGAGGAATTGTTAAGTCTGTTATAAATATTTCTTCGTACTTTTCAAAACCTTCATTTTTTAATTCTTCCCACATAGTAGGTATATCATGTATTTCTACACTTTTATATTCAAACTTAATACCTACTAGATTAAGAAGAATAATAGGTGATATACCATCTAAATCTGTATGAGTAATTAATAATGTTTTCTTTTTCATTCTAGTAAACCTCCTGTTTTAATAATTCTACAAAGTCTTCCATGATAGATTTATAACTAATACCATTGTTGATTTCATCATCATCTAAATTAGCAAGTGAGTTAATTACTACTTTAGTTGCTCCATTATTTACAAGGTTTTTAACTTTTTCAGTTTCTTCGTCTCCTTCAAGCATGAATATATATTTAATATTTTTATTTTTAACTTCACTTAAAGCTTTATTATAATCAGCTGATGTATATTCTTCAGACTTATCATCTATTGAGTAAACTTTATAACCATATTTATTTTCTAAGAATTTAAATGCATTATTAGTAACAACTATTTGACTATCAGATGCATTTTCTTTAACCATTTTAAGTTCAGCATCAAATGTAGAAATAATTAATTTTAAATCTTCAAACTTCTCATCTATATCTTTTAATATAACTGTTGAATTAATATAACTTTCTAAATCATCTTTAATATTTTGAGTAACCATTAAATAGTTACCTGGATTAAACCATATTTCATCTTCAGAATAAATAGAACAATCTTTATTTTCTTTATTCTTTATACATAAACCCTTAGAAATATCTATAAGCTTTATATTTTTATTATTATTTAAAAATGTAATAGCTAAATCTCCTTCTTTAGAAAGTCCATTATAAATAAGCATATTACTCTTTGAATATTCTTTGGCCTTTTTATCAGTTATTTTATATTTATCTACATCAACACCATTTGGATAAACAGATGTAATAGTAGAGTAATCACTATAAAGCATATTTATTGCATATGTAATAGGATACTTTGTAGTAACTATATCAATTTCCTCCATAGTGTCTCCTTTAAAACACCCTGTTAAGCATGTAATACCAAGTACACCAACAGCACTTAATTTCACTAATTTATTAAAAAACTTCATTAATAGTTTTCTCCCTTCAAATACACTTAAAATATACCATTTTACTGGTTTTTTGTAAATTGTAACTAGAATAAAAGTACTATATCCTGTATAATTAGAAAAGGTGATTATTATGAAATTTTTAAGTGATCTTGGAATTGAAGTAAAAAATGAAAACCTACTAATGGAAGCTTTAACTCATTCTTCTTATGCAAATGAACATGAGCACACTAAATTCTATGAAAGATTAGAATTCTTAGGAGATGCAGTTCTTCAACTTGCATCCTCTGATTATTTTTATAAGAAGTTTGATTTGAACGAAGGACAAATGTCTAAAACACGTGCATCATACGTATGTGAAAATGCACTTTATGAATATTCTAATAAAATAGGATTAACTCCAAATATAAGAGTAGGAAATGGAACTGAAAAAACTCCTTCAATAGTAGCAGACTGCTTTGAAAGTGTTCTAGCAGTTATTTACTTAGAACACGGTTTTAGTGTTGCTAAAAAATATGTACTAGGTATTATTGCTCCATATGTTGAAGAAGGAGTTAAGTTTATTACAGACTATAAGTCTTACTTACAAGAAATGGTACAACCTGAAAGAACAACTATCGAGTATGTAGTAACTAACGAGGAAGGTCCTGCTAATGATAAAACATTTACTATGGATGTTTTAATAGATGGAATTCGTTATGGAACTGGAATAGGTAAATCTAAGAAAAGTGCCGAACAAAATGCAGCAAAAGATGCAATTGGAAAAATTGCTTAAGGGTGTGATAACGTGAAGTTAATAAGTATAGAAGCACATGGTTTTAAATCGTTTGCTGATAAGATGGAAATAGCAGTAAATGATGGTATTACTTGTGTAGTAGGTCCAAATGGATCGGGTAAAAGTAATATAGTAGATGCAATACGTTGGGTATTAGGTGAGTCTTCCCTAAAAGAAATAAGAGGAGGAGACACATCAACTGATGTAATATTTCAAGGTTCAGCCACAAGAAAAGCAGAAACTCGTGCCTGGGTTTCTCTTACATTTGATAATACAGATCATTATTTAGCAACAGAACTAGAAACTGTAGAAATAAAAAGAGAAATATATAAAACCGGAGAAAATGAGTATTATATTAATAATGCTAAATGCCGTAAGAAAGATATTACAGATTTATTCTTAGATTCAGGTACTAATCCAGATTCTTACTCAATAATTGGTCAAGGTAAAATTCAAGAAATACTTAAAGGTAGACCACAAGATAGACGTGCAATTATTGATGAAGCAGCAGGAGTACTAAAATATAAGAAAAGAAAAGAAGATAGTCTAAGAAAATTAGAAAATACTAAAGATAATATAGAAAAAATAGACTTAGTTATAAAAGAACTTATGGTTTCTCTTGAACCATTAAGATTAGAATCTATCGAAGCAAAAAAATATGTAGAATATAAAGAAGAATTAAAAGGTATTGAAATAGCTTTACTTGCTAAAGACATTAGAACTATTAATGATGAATATGTTATTAGTAAAGATAAACTAAAAGTACTTAATGAAGAACTTTTAAAATTAGAAGGAACAAGTAATATAGATTCTTCTAAAATAGAAAAGTTAAAAAATAAACTAAGTAAGCTAGATGAAGAAATAAGTGAGGTACAAGATTCACTTATGTCTATTACAAGAGATATCTCTAGTCTTGAAACCAAGAAACAAGTATTATCTGAAAGAAAGAAATATGAAGTTGATGATCAAAAGTTAGAAAACAATATCTTAGCTTTAAAAGAACAAGAAGTAGATTTAAAAAAGAATATAAATGCTTTGAAAGCAAATGTAGAATTGCTTAAAAGTGAACTTGCTAAGAATGAAGAAACATTAAATAAAAGTGAAACAGAATATAAAACACAAATAGCTAAAAGAGAAGTAGTAAGTGAAGACTTAAATAAAAAGAATAGAGAACTGCTTATCTTAAAAAATAAGATTGAAATGCTAGAAGCAGATATAGCAAATGACGTAGGTGTTCCTTATGCTGCTAAAAGTGTTATAGCTAATCCTAAATTAAAAGGTATTCATAATGTACTTTGTAAGTTATTTGAAACTAAGAATGAATATATTAATGCTATAAATGTGTCGTTAGGCGCAAACACTAATGTAGTAGTGGTTGATGATACTACATCAGCAACTAATGCTATTGATTTCTTAAAAGAAAATAACTTAGGAAGACTTACATTCTTCCCAATAAGTGTTATTAAACCAAGATATGTTGATCCTGATACACTTGATATTGCCAAAAGTGTTCCAGGTTTTATCGGGGTAGCATCATCTCTTGTTACAACTGATAAATTATATAGTTCTATTATTGATAATCAACTAGGTAATATTTTAGTAGTAGATAACATGGATACTATGAAGAATCTTGGTAACAAGATTAAACATAGATATAGAATAGTTACATTAGATGGTGAGATACTTCATACAGGTGGAGCACTAACAGGTGGTAAACTTAATTCTAAACAAACAAGTATAATTACTAATAAACTTACATTAGAAAAATATAAAAAAGATTTAAGTATTCTTAATAATGAAATTAAGTTACTAGATAATCATTTAAATGAGTTAAATGGAGATATTAAAATACTTGAACCAAGTCTTGTGTCAAAGAGAAGCGAACTAAGTGCTGCTCGTGCAGTAATAGAAATGAAGAATAATGAAATAAATGATGTAACATCTAGATTAGATTCTATTACATCTGAAATAAAAGGAACTAATAATGTTCTTAAAAATGAAGTAGATAAAGAACTAGATAAAGTACTTAATGACTTAGTTAAAACTTCAAAAGAAAAAGAAGAAATTAGTAATAAACTTGTTCTTCTTAAGACAGAAAGAAATGAACTTTCAAGTGAAATTGAAGAAATTGAACTAATAAGCAAGAAACAAAATTCTGAGTTTAACAAAAAACAAAATGAAGCTCATGAATTAGAAGTTGAAATATCTAAGATGGATGTTAAACTTGATAGTTATTTAAATAAGTTAAGTGAAGAATATGAAATGACTTATGAAAGAGCTAGTCAAGAATATACTCTTGAATTAGATGAAACTGTTGCTAGAAGCAAAGTTAATAGTCTTAAACGTAGTATTAATGAATTAGGTGAAGTTAATATTGGTTCTATTAAAGAGTATGAAAGAGTAAATGAAAGATATACATTCCTTGCAACTCAAAGAGAAGATCTTGAAAGAGCAAGTGCCGATTTACTCGAAATCATTACAGACTTAGATACAACAATGATTGAAAGATTTGAGAGTACATTTGCTAAGGTTAATGAAGAGTTTGGTAAAACATTTAGGGAACTATTTAAAGGTGGTAAGGCAACTTTAATACTTACTGATCCAGATGACTTACTAAATACTGGTGTAGATTTAAGTGCATGTCCTCCAGGAAAGAGTCTTAAGAATATGACAGCTTTATCTGGTGGAGAAATGACTCTTACTGCTATTGCCTTACTATTTAGTATATTAAATATAAGAATAGTACCTTTCTGTGTACTTGACGAGGTAGAAGCAGCGCTTGATGATGCTAACGTAACTGCCTTTGGTGAATATATAGAACATTATAGAAATAAATCTCAATTTATAGTTATTACACATAAGAAGAAGACCATGGAATATGCCGATACTTTATATGGTATTACAATGCAAGAAAGTGGTGTATCTAAACTAGTAAGTGTAAGACTAGAAGATAGATAAAAAAATATGTATAAATATATATACAAATAAATATAAAGATGTTAAAATTATTTTAAGAATATGTCTACATTTTAGTTGACATCGTATTCGAGCATGATTATCATAATCATGTTAAATATGTTTGGAGGAAAAGAAAATGAATGAATCAAGAAGAATGGAAATGATCAATCAATTCATGGACTCATTTAGTGAAAACATAGTTGGATTTAACAATACTGTTTTTGATGCTATGCAATCACTAGATGCTGAATTGGCAAATGTTCAAAGCAACGCACAAGTTTCTTACAATGAACCAGCTAACTTCGATAAGTTCAAAAAGAAATACAAACAAGAATTCTTTGAAGAACAATATCGTAAACAAGCTGAACGTAATCAAGAGGTAGAAGCAAGCACTAATTCAATTAATAATAGAATGGATGCTGTTAGAAGATCTGCTTCATTAGGTGTAAATGAAATTATTGCAGAAAGCTCAAGAGATTTAGAAAGCATGAGAACATTCAGAAATAGAATGCAAGCTGAATTAGACGATTTACAAAGTGAATTAAGTGCTAAGAAGCAACAATTCTCTGAAATAGTTCACAATGATGCTTTAAGTCTAGAAGAAAGACATGCTCAAATTGAAGCATTAAAAGAACCAGGATTAAATGCAAGAATCGAAGAATTAACAAGTAGAATTGCATCTATCGATGCATTTACTAATGAAGTTGAAAAACTTTCTAGTTTAGATGTTGAAGATACTGAAAAAATTCAAGATACTTTATTCGAAGTTGCACAAAACTTAGAAGAACAAGTAAACACTAGAGCTCAAAGCAAAGGTGTAGCTGAAGAAGTTCAAAAACAAGCCGAGGAAGTAGCTCAAGAACAAGTTGAGGAAGTTGCTCCTGAACAACAAGAAGAAGCAGTTGAAAGTGTAACTAAACCAAATGAACAAACTGCTCCAGAAGTAGTTGAACAAATGGATGAAGAACAAATCAGAAGAAGAATGGCTGAATTAATGGGTCTTTCTTATGATGAATTTGTTAATAGAGAAATTAAATATGAAGTATCAAATCCTGGAAAGAATTATATAAATGATATTAATCCACATGATATTGAATATCAAATGGATGATTGGGCTGTTGATGAATTTAATAACTTAAGAGATAAATTACATCAAATAAAAGGCACTATAGTTACAGAAGAAAATCAAGAAAATAACAGAATTGATGAAATAAGAAAGAGAATGGGTGAATTATTAGGAATTCCACCATTCGAAGGAATTGAAAACGAAAACGAACATGCTATTGAATATCAAATGGATGATTGGGCAATTGATGAATTCCAAGAATTAAGAGATGAATTAAAGAAATTATTAAATGAACAAAAAACTAATACATCTCCAGCTACTCCAGTAGCACCTGTTCCTCCAGTTTCTGATGAACCAGTAGAAACTCAAGGAAATGCACAAACTCCTGTAGTTCCTGCTGAACAACCAGAAACTAATAATGAATTAAATGAAACAAATAATGATACATTAGAAAACATTTCAGAGAGAAATTTCTCTACTGAAGCACCAGGATTAAACTTTAATGCAAAGAAAACTGCTAATACTAATGCAAAAAGAGTAATTGGAAAGAGAAAAGCAGGAATCGCTATGGTTCTTGGTGGTGCAGCAGTTGCTGGTATAGCAGCTACAACATTATTTGGCGTTCCAGTTGCAACAGCAGTTTTATGCGGAGCATCAGTATTAGGAACTGCCGAAGCACTTGATACTATAAGTAGAGTTACTCGTGAAAAGATCGTTACAAGAAATTTAGATAAATTTGCTAAGAAAATGGGCTTAGAAGTAGTATATGATTATGATGCTGGTACTGTAGATTTTGCTAAAGCAGTTAAGAAGGGTGACAAATATGAATACGTACCTGTTAAAGATGTAAAAACAATGTATGAAATTGCTGCAAGCCGTGGACTTAGTGAAGAACAAACTAATGAGTTATTTAGAAAATGCACTAGAAAACCTGCATCAAATCCATTTAGTGCTATGGCACGTGGAGTAAAAGATTTATTTGTTGAAAATAAGTCTGGTAAAGATATATCAATAATTGGATTAACTGGTACTAATGCATATCAAAATGGTTTAGCAGATCTTTACTCAGAATTTGGTGGAATTAGAATAACTGATCCAGAAATAGAACAAAAAGAAATTGATAAAGTTGTTGAAGAAGCTAAAAATGCTGGTATGGACAAGATTAATCAAAATATTAAAAAACTTGAATATATTAGAGAAAATTCAACAAAATATAATTTAACTGAAGCTCAAATTGCTTTAATTGATGAAGCAATTGAAAATCAAAATGCAGTTAAAAGAAATGCTGGTTATAGAGCAAAGAACTTCTTAAAGAATATGCCAATTGTTAATAGTATTAAGAATATAAAGAATAGATTAATAGCTGGACGTTCTGAAGAACTTGAAGATGAAGATGAACTTGAAAATCCAGAAACAGAAGTTATTACTCAAGCAGAAGCTGAAGAAACACCAGCTGTTACTCAAACTGAAGTAGAAGAAACACCAGCTGTTACAGAAGCAGAAGCTGAAGAAGTAGTAGAAAGCGCTCCAGTTGCTCAAGAAGCACAAACTGAAGCTCCAGCAGCACCTGCACCAGAAGCTCCAAGTTCTACTGATAATCTTGATAAAATTGAAACAAATCTTAATAATGAAGTTGATAGATTACTTGCAGAAGATAGTTTAATTACAGATGATGAAGAAAAAGAAAAAGAACAAACTGAAGCTCAAGTAGCAACAGAACAACAAGCAGCAGAAGCTGTTGTAGAAGCTGCCCAAGCTTCTACAGAAGCTACACCTGTTGTTAACCCTGAAGTAGTTGAACAAATTCAAAATGCACCTGATCAAACTACAGTTGATATGATGGTTGAACAAATGAGAGATGCAAATGTTCCAGAAGAAAATATTGAAGCTGCTTTAGCTCAAGCTGGAATAGCTCAACAACAAGATCAAGGTAGAACATTAGGATTATAGGAGGATAAAATGACTGAGGTTGGTAATATTGTTACACTAGAAGACAATTTAGAATATTTAATTCTAGAACAACTTTTAAAAGATGGTAGTAAATATTTATATGCTGTAAGAGTTTTAATTGATGAAACTCCTACAGATGAATATTTAATATTCGAAGCTCTTAAAGATAATGAAGGAGAATATCTAAAAGTTGTTGAAGATAAAACATTATACGATGAATTAATTGAAGAATTCAAAGATATCGTATCTGAGAAAATCTTAAACGGAACTGTTAATCTTGAAGGAAGTAATTAAAAATTACTTCTTTTTTGTTGAATAAATTAGCACTATCTATTGACGAGTGCTAATTTTTGCGTTATATTTAATATGCACTGGTATAAATGTGCGAAGGATGTGATTACATGGGGGATAGACAACAAGAAATTCTAAGAGAAATCGTAGAATCCTACATTAAAACATTTGAACCAATTCCATCAAAAGCATTGGTTGAAAAATTTAATTGTAGTTCTGCAACAATTAGAAATGATATGGCAGAATTAGAAGAATTAGGTTATCTAGAAAAAGAACACACATCATCAGGACGTATACCTTCTGAAAAAGGATATAAGTACTATGTAGATAAACTAATGAAACCTAAAGAAATGACAGGTGAAGATGTATTAAAACTACAAACTATATTAAATAATAATAAGTTAGTAGTATCTGATGCAGTAGAAAAATGCATGGAAATTATAAGTGACATAACTCACTATACAACTATAGTAATTGGCCCTAATAAGAGCACTAGTACATTAAAACAAATTAATATTGTTCCATTAGACTCATCAATTGATGGGGATAGACCTGTTATTGCTGTATTAATAACTAATCAAGGTGATGTTGAGAATAAACAAATGGTTATATCAAAAGATATAAATATTAAAGAATTAACTCAAACATGTGATATTATTAATAAAGCTTTATCTGGAACACCAATAGATAAAGTAATTGAAAGACTTGAATTAGAAATTAAACCAAGAATTAGAGAAGTTGTTAACCAATATGAGCAAGTATATAATTTCTTCTCATCAGCATTCCAAGACTTTGCTATGGATAAGTCAGATGTTGTATTTGGAGGAAAAACTAATTTATTAGATTTTAAAGAATACTCTGAACCTGATAAATTAAAAGAAATGGTATCAAAACTAGAAAACATTGATTTAGTTAAAAAGATTGATACTGATGATAACGATGTTAAAGTTTATATTGGTGAAGAAAATGAATTCGATTCTGATTCAACTATAATTAAAACTCATTATAGTGTTGAAGGAAGCGAAGGTACAATAGCTATTATTGGACCAAAGAGAATGGAATATGATAAAGTAGTTACTTTATTAAACTTCTTAAAGAAATATATAGAAAAATAGGTGACGAAAGTGGAAGATAAGAATAAAAAATGTAATTGCACACCTGAATGTGAATGCGGTTGCCAAGAAGGTAAAGAATGCACATGCGAAGGCGAATGTACATGTGGATGCCAAGAAGGCAAAGAGTGTACATGTGAAGGTGAATGCAAAAACGATAAAAAAGAAAAGAAACATGAATCACATCATGATCATAAAAACCACGAAAAAGTTCAAAAACTTGAAACTGAGTTAGCACAAGAAAAAGAAAAAGCACTTAGAATTCAAGCTGAAATGATGAATTTTAAAAGAAGAAGTGAAGAAACTATGGCTACTTTTAAAAAGTATGCTAACGAAGATATCTTAAAAGAACTTTTAACAGTTCAAGATAACTTTGAAAGAGGTTTAACACTTGAAAGCGAAGAAAACAAAGAATTATTAAAGGGGTTTAGAATGATTTATCAAAATATTGGTAAGATTCTAGAAGAAAATGGCGTAACTGAAATAGTCGCTGAAAATGTAGAATTTGATCCTAATGTACATCAAGCAGTTATGACTGGTAAAGTTGATGGTGTAGCACCAGGAATGGTAATACAAGTTTTACAAAAAGGATATAAATATAAAGAAAGAGTACTAAGACCAGCCATGGTTAAAGTATCTGAATAATAAGAAAAGAGGAATTATAATGGCAAAAATAATTGGTATTGACTTAGGTACAACAAACTCTTGTTGTGCAGTATTAGAAGGTGGTTCTCCAGTAGTTATTGCTAACTCAGACGGAGATAGAACTACTCCTTCTGTAGTAGCATTTAAAAATGGAGATGAAATAGTAGGTATTCAAGCTAAAAGACAAGCTATAACTAATGCTGATAATACTATTGCTTCTATTAAAAGAGAAATGGGAACATCTCATAAAGTAAAAGCTGAAGGTAAAGAATATACTCCTGAAGAAATTTCTGCAAAGATTCTTATGAAGATCAAACGTGATGCAGAAGCATATTTAGGAGAAAAAGTAACTCATGCAGTAATTACTGTTCCAGCATATTTTAATGATGCTCAAAGACAAGCAACTAAGAATGCAGGTAAAATTGCAGGATTAGAAGTAGACAGAATTGTTAATGAACCAACAGCAGCTGCACTTGCTTATGGTTTAGATAAACAAGATAAATCTCAAACTATTTTAGTATATGACTTAGGTGGAGGTACATTCGATGTATCAATCCTTGAATTAGGTGATGGTGTATTCGAAGTTAAATCTACATCTGGTAATAATAAATTAGGTGGAGATGATTTCGATGAAAGAGTATCTAAATACTTAATTGATGAAATCAAATCTCAAACTAAAGCTGATGTTTCTAAAGATTCAATGGCTTTACAAAGAATTAAAGACGAAGCTGAAAAAGCTAAGAAAGCTCTATCTACTTCAACAACTACAACTATCAGCTTACCATTCATTGGTATGGTAGATGGTTCTCCAGTTAACTTCGAAATGGATTTAACTAGAGCTAAGTTTGAAGACTTAAATAAAGATTTATTTGATTCTACATTAGTACAAGTTAGAAATGCACTTAAAGATGCAGGACTATCAAGTAGTGATATAGACCAAGTCGTTCTTGTAGGTGGATCTTCAAGAATTCCATATATTCAAGAACTTGTTAAGAAAGAATTAGGTAAAGAACCTAACAAAGGTGTTAACCCAGATGAAGTAGTAGCAATGGGTGCTGCTATTCAAGGTGGTGTTTTAACTGGTGAAGTTAATGATTTAGTATTATTAGACGTAACTCCATTATCACTTGGTATTGAAACTTTAGGAGATGTAATGACTGTATTAATTCCAAGAAATACAACTATCCCAACTTCTAAATCACAAGTATTCTCAACTGCTCAAGATAATCAACCAGCTGTAGATATTCACGTATTACAAGGTGAAAGACCAATGGCTGCTGATAATAAGACTTTAGGAGAATTCCAATTAACAAATATTCCACCAGCAAGACGTGGAGTACCTCAAATTGAAGTTACATTTGATATCGATGCAAATGGTATCGTAAATGTTAAAGCTAAAGACTTAGGAACAGGAAAAGAACAAAAGATTACTATTACTAATAATACAAATCTATCTGATGAAGAAATCGATAAGATGATGAAAGAAGCTGAAGCAAATAAAGAAGCAGATGAAAAACGTAAACAACTTGCTGATGCTAAGAATGAAGCTGAACAAGCAATATTCGCTGCTGAAGGTGCTATAAGAGATCTTGGAGATAAAGTTAAAGATGATGAAAAGAAAGACGTTGAAGAAAAGACTGAAGCTCTAAGAAAAGCACTTGCTGAAGAAAAACCTGAAATCGATGACATCAAAGAAAAGACTAAAGCTCTACAAGATGTAGCAATGGCTTTAGCTGGCAGAGTATATGAGGAAGCATCTAAGAATGCAAATAATGATTCTGCTGATGCATCAAATGACACTGCTGAAGAAGCTGAATTTGTAAATAAAGAAGATAAATAAGAAAAAAAGTTCTAGATAGTCTAGAACTTTTAACTATGGAGGATGAATAAATGGATAAATACAAGAATCGAAACGAAGTTCCTTCAAAATATAAATGGGATTTAAGTGATTTTTATAAAAATGATGAGGAGTTAGAGAGAGACTTTAAAAAGGGAGAAGAACTAATAAACCTTCTTCCTTCTTATAAAGGCTTTTCTAAAGACTCTAAAAAGACATTAGAATTATTAAAACTTATAATAGATGCAAATATAGTTGTAGAAAACCTTTATGTTTATACATATTTAGTTAACGATCAAGAATTAGGATTATCAAAGAGTATTAAGAATAAAGCAAGAGCAGAAAATCTTATGTCTTTATTCTCCGTTAACACTAGTTATTTTGAACCTGAACTATTAAGTTTAAGTGAAAGTGAATATGAAGATTTATTTAAAGAAGATGGTTTAAAAGAATTTAGAGCAATGCTTGATCAAATCTATAGGGAAAAAGAACATGTATTAAGTGATGCAGAAGAGAAAATAATTGCATCTCTTACTCATGCAGCCGATCACTATGATGATATGTCATCAACTATGCTTAATAGTGAACATGACTATGGTACTGTAGAAATAAATGGTACTCCTACAACTATTACATCAACTAATTATAGAAGTTTAATGAAAAATGACTCAAGAGAGTTAAGAAAAGAAATAAGAGAGAAATACTCTAAGACTTTAGAACAATATGGTGCATCTTCTGCAATGTTCTTAAGTACATATGTTGCACTTAATGAAACAGAAGCACGTATTCATAAGTTTAATTCTGCTTGGGAAAGAAAAATGTTTGGTCTAAATATGAGTGAAGATGTATTTAGAACACTTGTTAGTACAGTTGAAGAACATGTAGGCTCTCTTCAAAACTATTTTAAACTTTATAAAAGTGAATTAGGTCTTGATGAATTACATCAATATGATACTTCTTTAGAAATGAGTAAAAATACTAAAGAATATACTATTGAAGAAGCTCAAGATATTATTTTAAAAGCACTTAAACCATTAGGTGAAGATTACCTAAAACATATTAAAAAAGTATTTGATAATCATTATATAGATTATTGTGAATATAAAGGAAAATGCTCAGGTGGTTATTCATTCTCAACAATTGACCACGATTCTAGAATTCTTTTATCCTTCAATGGTAACTTAGATGATGTATCAACTATTGCTCATGAAGGTGGTCATAATGTACATCATCAATATGTTAAAGATTCAAATCCTCCAGAGTATAGAGAACTTCCATCTATAGTATGTGAAGTAGCATCTCTTACAAATGAGTGCCTATTATCTAGTTATTTAGCTGATAATGGAGAAACTAAAGAAGAAAAACTTGCTGGTATAGATAATATACTAGGAGTAATTATATCTAATCTATTTGGTGCTGTAAGAGAAGGTAAGATTGAAGAGGATATGTATAAAGAGTACTCTAAAAATGGTGCTGTAACTAAAGAATTTATGGATAAAGAAGTAATTGATTCATTTAAGAAGTACTATGGAGATACTCTAGTTTTAGATGATTACTCAAATGTTTCATGGATGAGAAGAAGCCACTATTACATGAATTACTATTTATATAGTTATTCAATATGTATAAGTGTGGCATCATTCGTTGCAAAACATATCTTAGATGGAGATAAATCAATGTTAGATAAATACTTAAACTTCTTAAAAACAGGAGGAGATAAATATCCAACTGAGATATTTGAAATATTAGGTATAGATCTAACTAAAAAGGAAGTATATGAAGATGCTATTAAGTATTTTGATAGCATGATTGATAAATATAAAGAAATAAGTAATACAAGAAAGTAGGCAGATTATATGGCAGATAAAATGGATTACTATGAACTACTTGGTGTAAGTAAAACTGCTAGTGATGCTGAGATAAAATCAGCATTTAGAAAACTTGCTAAAAAATATCACCCAGATAACAAAGAAACTGGAGATGAAGCTAAATTTAAAGAAATTGGTGAAGCATATGCTGTTTTAAGTGATAAACAAAAACGTGCTCAATATGATCAATTTGGACATCAAGCATTCACTAATGGTGGTGGATATGCAAATGGTGCCGGAGGATTTGGTGGTTTTGACTTTGGAGACTTTGACCTAGGAGATTTATTCGATATGTTCGGAGGAGGTAGCTTCGGAGGATTCGGAAGAGGATCTAGAAGTCACTCAAACTCTGCATCCAAGGGTGCTGATATAGAAGTAAATATTGATTTAACATTTGAAGAAGCTGTATATGGCTGTGAAAAAACTTTCAAAGTTAAATTATTTGACTCATGTTCTGAGTGTAATGGCAAAGGTGGTAAAGGAGAAAAAACATGTGCTACTTGTCATGGAAGTGGAAGAGTAGTAACTCAACAAAGAACAATTCTAGGTGTTGTACAAACTCAAACAACATGTCCAGATTGTCATGGTAAAGGTGAAACATTCTCTGAATCATGCTCTGAATGTGGAGGTAAAGGTATTGTTGAATCTTCTAAAGAAATTAAATTACGTGTTCCAAGAGGCGTTGAAAGTGGAGACACTATGCGTATGGCTGGAAAAGGTAATGCTGGTTTAAATGGAGGTCCAAGAGGAGATATCTATATTAACTTCACAGTTAAAGAACATGAATTATATAAAAGAGATGGAAGAGATATTTATATCAACATTCCTCTTACTATTACAGAAGCAGTTCTAGGATGTGAAAAAGATGTACCAACTATTCATGGAACAGTTGTTACAAAGATACCTGCAGGTACTCAAAACCTAGAAAAATTCAGATTCAAAGGTAAAGGTGTTGATGATGAGAAGTCAGGTAAACTAGGAGATGCATATGGTATTATTAATATCATTATTCCTACTAAACTTGATAAGACTCAAAAAGAACTATTTAAAGAATTAAGTGAAACATCTTTAGATAAGAATCCTGAATTTAAAAACTATTATAAATATACAGAATAAAAGAAAATCAATTTAATGATTTTCTTTTTTTATTTTCTACTTAAAATATATGCTATTATATACTAAAGGAATGATTAAGTATGAGTGATAGAGTAGAACATTTTGAAATAACTAGACCTAGAATAGAAAGAGTAGAAGAAGTATTTCAAAGCGATAATGAATATATAAAAATGTTTTATAAAGAACTAAGTAACCTTGATACTGAAATTCCTCTTTTCTATAAAAATCTTAGTACATTAACTTTTGAAAAAGATGATACTTTGTATAGTAGAAGAAAATCATCTTCATATTATGACGCCCTTACTAATAATATAGTTACTAATTCAAAAGAGATGGATCAACAATTATCTCATGAACTATTACATATGTCGTCCTCTATTGTTGAAGGCGATACTATTCATGTAGGATTCTATCAAGCAAATAGGAAAGACGGATATCAAATAGGTGAAGCACTTAATGAAGGATTTACAAACTCACTTGATTATAGATTATTTAAAGATATAATACCTGGTAAAGAAAAAACAAAAATAGATATATACCCAATTACTACTAAAATATCTGAAGATTTAGAATCTACTTTAGAGACTAAAAGAATGTTAGATTGCTATTTTAAAGCTGATTTAAAGACAATTTACAACTATTTATCAAGATTGATGGGTAAAGATAAGTCTTTAATATTTTTATATTCATATGATGCTCTATTACATTGTAGTGATGACTGTTCTAGATTTAGACCAATTATGCTTCATCTTTTATACCCTGATATACAAATCTTTGTAGTTGAAGCTTTTTATACTAAAATTACTGATTGTTATAGAGCTGGAACTCTAGATAGAAATTCTTATAAAGCTTATCTTGAATTAGTGAAAATAATGTTACTTGAAAAAGTAACTATCATGGGTATACCACTTACTCCAAAGTTAAAAGAAGCATATCCATATATTGAAAAAAGATATGATGGAAAATATAAAATAAGAGAAAAAAACAACTGCTTAGTAAAGTAGTTAATTATTTATCTACTCCATTATGTTATAATAATTGTTAATTGTTAGGAAGAAGATAATATGAGAAGTATATCAGCATTAAGTAATCCAGAAATAAGACGTATTTTCTTAAAACTAAAAGAACATGGTTGGCCTACATCTAATTATTTAAATAATGTAGATGGAATAAATTTAATACCTATGTCACAAGAAGAAATTGATGAGATATATCATAGAAGAGATATAGAACATTTACTTAGAAACAATATTTTCTATATACCAGGTAATGAAACTTTCTTAAGAAGAGAACTTATAAGATGTGCTCACTCAAAAACAATGTATATGTTGCCTGATGAGTATCGAAAATTAGTTGATAATGATTATAGTTTATTTAAATATCCATCAGTCATGGGATTTGAAAGATATGCAGTAAATTACTTTGCATCTGAACTTTTTCTTGATGAGTATGAACTATTTGATGCATATCAAATAAGTCCTAATCGTACAACAATCATGGGAGCTATTATAAATACTATAGGAATAGAAAAATTTGCTAAGATGTTTTTTACTGGAGATAATCATTGCCTAACAACGGAAATTTTAAACAAATTAGGAGAAGATTTTACTAAAGAGTTACTTGATTACTTTAGCATATATAATTCAGATGATGATTATGTAATCGAAGATTTTTTTCATTATTTGAATAAATTTCTTTATTATTTACCAGGTAATGGTTATATTGATGAAGTAATAGAAAAATACAAAAAATATCAAGATTATCAAAATGAAAAAATAAGAAGCTTAGGTAAAAACATTATTCCATTTAGAAATTAATGTGAAAGGGTGGTTTAAATGGATAAAGTGTGGTTAAATGATTTAGAAATAGATAGATCTCCTAAAATAGAAGTAGATCACGTATTAAAAAATACTGATAATGATGTTGTTAGATATTATGAGACTGTCTCTAAACTAGGAGTTAATTTAGACTATTTCTTTCATAATGAGAAGACACTTAAAATATATCCTATGTTTGTAAATGATAAAAAGGTTGTTAAGGCTGCTTATCACTTAATTAATAATCAAATCATAACTCCAATTGGTGATTATAGTGAAGAAATAACACATGAGTTAACACATATGGCAACAACTTATTTTGATAAAGAAAAAAATAAAGTGTATTCAGGTTTTCATCAAGTAGATTTAAATAAGAACATGCAAGTTGGAGTAGGACTAAATGAAGGATATACAGCTTTATTCGATTTAAGATATTTTGCTGATTATACAGGTAATAATGGTAAATACAAAAACACGGTATATCCAATTATTAGACCTGTTGCTGATTACATGGAAATGATTATTTCTAGAAGTGATATGGAAAAAGCTTTTTTTAATGCTGACTTAAAATATATTAAAGACTTTCTTTCACTTCTTATGGGTGAAGAATTAGCTTTATCATTCCTTTATTCATTAGATGCTTTATATCACTCAATGGAAAACGGAAGAAAGAGGCTAATTATAGCAAAATTTATATATGAGGAAATACAACTTTTTTGTGCAGAAGCATATTATACTAAAATAACTGATATGTATAGAGCTGTTACATTATCACAAAGTGATTATAAATATTTTCTAGATGTTCCTAAAATGATTCTTATGGATAGAATAAAACTGTTTGGCAAGATAAACTTAACAAAAGATATGTTTAATGCATTTCCGTATATAGAAGAACGTTATAATAATAAATATTTAGACAGAGAAAAAAACAACTGCTTAATAAAGTAGTTGTATTTTTTTACCTCTTTTTTCTATCATACCCTCATCTCTAAGGTTTCTAAGTTCTCTCATCATTGCACATCTATCTATACATAAGTATGATGCTAATTGAGATAAAGACATAGTTAATTCGAATGATTTAGTTTTAGCTTCTTCTTTAGTTTGTTGATTGAAATATGTTAAAAGTTTATCACGAATAGATTTTTTACTAATAACTTCAATTCTTTTATTTTTAATTGATATTTGATCAAAGATAATTGTAAGCAAATTCTGTACAAATGTTATATAAAACTCAGACTTTATAAAGTCAGCATTAGTAATCTCTGCATAGTCTATGAATGTAATAGAAGTGTTTTCTTTAGTAATAATAGAACACTCTGGATTAAGTACAGTAGAGTAGATCATAGAACCAAATAAGTCATTTTGATTTAATTCATCAATTAATGTAATATCTCCTTCATAGTCTGTGATTAATATATCAACACTTCCTTCATCAACAATTCCTATAGTATTAGTTCTATCCATATAAGAAATAATATTAATACCTTTTGTAAACTTTACAGTACTTGCTTTAAAAATTTTAAATAGCTTTTCCTTGTTTTTATCCGTTATATCGGCAAATAAATTTTTCATATTTCATCATCTCTAAAAAAAGTTTATCAAATTTATGTAAGTGTTGCAAATGCAACAATACATAAAATATAAAAAATAATATAATTTAGGTGTGATAAGTAATCATAGAAGAAAATGGGAAGAGGTAAAAAAATTATGAAAGTTATCAAAAGAGATGGCCACATGGTCGATTATAGCCCTGACAAAATCGAGCAAGCGATTGAAAAGGCTAATGCTGAAGTTGAAGAGGAATTCCAAGCTAGCCCTGTTCAAATCAGAAACATCATCAAGTATATCGAAAAATTAGGAAAGAAGAGGATCCTAGTTGAAGATATCCAAGATATTATCGAAACAAAATTAATGTCTATTGGTAAATATGAACTTGCTAAACATTATATTACATATAGATACACGAGAGAACTTGTAAGAAAATCTAATTCTACTGATCTTGCTATCAAAGAATTAATTGATGGAGAATCAGAATACTGGAATACTGAAAATTCTAATAAGAATGCTAAAGTAGTAACTACTCAAAGAGACTATCTTGCTGGTATTACTAGTACAGATATTACTAAACGTTTCTTACTTCCTGAAGACATTGTAAAAGCTCATGAAGATGGTATTATTCACTTCCATGATGCTGACTACTTTGCTCAAAATGCTTTACATAATTGTGACTTAATCAATCTAGAAGATATGTTACAAAATGGAACAAATGTAAATGGAGTAATGATTGAAAAACCTCATAGATTCTTAACAGCTATGACTATCGCTACTCAATTAATTACAGCAGTTTCATCAAGTCAATATGGTGGTGCTACAATTACACTTACACATTTAGCTCCATTTATTAGACAATCAAAAGAAGCTTATGAAAAGAAGTATAAAGAAAGAAAATTAACTAAAGCTCAAATTGCAAAATTTGTTGATGAAGATTTAAGAAAAGAAATAACAGATGGAGTTCAAACTTTCCAATATCAAATAAATTCCATGACTACTACAAATGGTCAAGCACCATTCTTAAGTGTTAACATGTATTTAGGTGAAACTGAGGAATACAAAGAAGAACTTGCAATGTTAATTGAAGAATTCTTAAAACAAAGAATTCAAGGTATGAAGAATGAAAATGGAGTTTATATTACTCCAGCATTCCCTAAATTACTTTATGTACTAGAAGAAGATAATATTAATCCAAAAGGAAAATATTATTATTTAACTAAGTTAGCTGCTGAATGTACAGCTAAACGTATGGTACCAGATTATATTTCTGAAAAAGTAATGAAAGAATTAAAGATTAATGAACTTGGTGAAGGAGAATGTTATCCATGTATGGGATGTCGTTCATTCTTAACACCAGATAGAGGTATTACAAGAGGTAATGTTGCTAAAGCTAAAAACTATGTTCCTGGTAAAGGAAAATACTATGGTAGATTTAACCAAGGTGTTGTTACTATTAACTTAGTTGATGCTGCTTTATCTAGTGATAAAGATATGGACTACTTCTGGCAAATTATGGATGAACGTCTTGAACTATGCCATAGAGCACTTCAAATTAGACATAAACGTTTATCTAAAGTAACAAGTGATGTTGCTCCAATTCTATGGCAACATGGTGCACTTGCTAGACTTGATAAGGGTGAATCAATCCATGAATTATTACATGGAGGATATTCAACTATTTCACTAGGATATGCAGGACTTTATGAATGTGTTAAATACATGACTGGTCACTCACATACTGATGGTGGTAAAGGTTATGAATTTGCTATTCAAGTAATGCAAAAATTAAATGATAAATGTAAAGAGTGGAAAGATGCAGAAGATATTGATTATTCTGTATATGGTACTCCAATTGAATCAACTACATATAAATTTGCTAAATGCTTAAAAGAAAGATTTGGTGTAATTAAAGGTATTACAGATAGAAATTATATTACTAATTCATACCATGTACCTGTATTTGAAAAAATTGATGCCTTTACAAAATTAAAATTAGAATCTGAATTCCAAAAATTATCTCCAGGAGGTGCTATTTCATATATTGAAACAGCAAATCTTGCAAATAATATTCCAGCAGTAATGGAAGTTATTAAATTTATTTATGATAATATTATGTATGCTGAACTTAATTCTAAATTCGATTATTGTAAAGCATGTGGTTACACAGGAGAAATATTAATAGATGATAATCTTGAATGGTATTGTCCAAACTGTGGTAACAGAGATCATGATAAATTAAACGTTGCTCGTAGAACATGTGGTTATATTGGATCTAACTTCTGGAACAAAGGAAGAACTCAAGAAATAAAAGAAAGAGTAATTCACTTAGATAACGAAAAAGCTGAATAAATAGGTAAAGCCAATGAGATACAATACAATTAGACAAACAGATATTTCTAATGGTCCAGGAATAAGAGTATCAATTTTTATGCAAGGATGCGTATTTCATTGTAAGAACTGTTTTAATCCAGATACTTGGGATTTTAAAGCAGGAAATGAATTCACTGATGAAACCATAGAAAAAGTCCTTAACTTATGTGAACCATCATATATAAAAGGACTTTCTATTCTAGGTGGAGAACCAATGCATCCTAAAAATATAGAAGGAACTACTAAACTTGCTCGTATGTTTAAAGAGAGATTCCCTGATAAGACTATTTGGTCTTGGACAGGTTACTTATTTGATGACATTAAGGATAATGAAGTATTTAAATATATAGATGTTTTAGTAGATGGTAGGTTTGTTGATGAACTTAGAAACCCAAACCTTAAATGGAAAGGTTCAAGTAATCAAAGAGTAATAGATGTACAAAAATCTCTTAAAAAGGGAGAAGTAGTACTTTCAAAAGAATAGACGGAGTGAAAATGAAAACAAGAGGATTTGAAATTGCAAAAGGCTGGGAAGATAGAGATATAAATTTTCCAGTTAGAAAAACATTACATGCAGCAGGATATGATGTAGAAGCTGCAGAAGATACAGTTATTCCTCCATTTGAAAGAGGTTGTAAACCAACACTTATTCATACAGGATTAAAAGCTTATTGCCAAGATAATGAATGGTATATGCTTGCAAATCGTTCAAGTAATCCTGGTAAGAAAAAGTTAGTTCTTGCAAATGGAATAGGTATAATTGATGCCGATTACTATGGTAACCCTGATAATGATGGAGAATTCATGTATGCATATTACAATATGAGTAATGAAGATGTTGTTATCAAGAAACATGATGTAATTGGTCAATTAGTATTCATGAGTTATTTAACTGTGGATGAAGATAAAGCTGAAGGTGTAAGAACTGGAGGATTTGGTTCAACTGATAAATAGTACCATTTGGTACTATTTTTTAGTTAATAAACACATTTACACATTATGTATATTATGCTCTTTAAAAATTTGACTAAAAGCCTTAAAACGAGTAAAATATGTAACTATTGAAAGGAGAAAGTATTATGATTAGAACAAATACATTTGAAAAGAAATACAGCATACTAGCTCCTTATATAACTGATGAAGGCGTTAGAAAAAATATGCTTCAAAATAAAGACTTAATTAGAAAATATGAATCTAATATGTTTATGATTAAAGCATATATAACTGAACTAGATAAAAGATTTGACAAACTTACTATTAATAAATTTATTGTAGATACAATATTTAAATTTCCTGATGAAGTATTAGTATCATTTATAACAGCTTATCTTAATAGTAGCGAGGAATCTAAAAATAATTTAAATGTTGTACAATTCTATAAAAAAGTATTATCATTTGGACCTGATGTAATTAAATATATTGAAGATCATGGTATTGTTACAAATCGTGAATGTAAAAAGTTACCTCAAAAGATTATAAATGATAGATTTAATTGTTTAGAACGTGGATTAACTTATAATGGTCTTCCTTTAAAAGAAGCATTTGATTTTCTTTCTCCAAACGAAAAAGAAATCTTAGTTGAATTTTTACAAACTAATAATTATTCCTTATTAGATGAATTATTTGGAAATTACTTTAATCTAAAAACACTTCTAAATTTACTAAAACATACAGGTATTTCTACAGATATTATTAATAAAAATAATTATAATGCTCTAGGTGGTGAAGGATTACAAATGATTGTAATAGTTCTATTCTCATCTCTAGGAGATATAAATATTAAGAATACTATTAATAATATTAAAACGTTACTTGATAATAAGAGATATGATTTAATTCATTCCTTACTTGCAAGCAACATGCTAATATATGCACATTATATAGATACAACAAATGTTGAATCTTTAAGCGAAGAAGAAATGCTTGATCACATAAATGTATCTCGTGTAATCTTAGAAAAGACTGCAGCTTAAATGAACTATTTAATAGTTCATTTTTTTATGGTATTATATCCATTGAAATGAAGTGATTATATGGAAAACATTAATAATAAAGATGCATACTTAGAAAAAGTAAAACAAATACAAAAAAGATTTAAAAAAGATGAATTAATTTATGATTCTTTATTTATCAATTATCAAAATATGTCTATTTATGTAGGTCTATTCTTTATTAAAAAACTAAAATGCTATAAACTTATTTGGATTGATTTAGATGATTATAATAATAGATACTTTAATAGATATATAAACTTAGTACGTGTAAGTAATTATTATGTTAATTTACTTTTAAGTTTCTTAAGCACATATGATGGATTGACTGAAATATCAGATGTTACCTCAGATGATAAAATATTCTCATTTTATTGTTATAAGAAAACAGGAGATAATAAAAACATTAATATTTCTGTTAATAGATTCCTTCCAAGAGAAGCTTTTAAACTATGTGATTTAATTCTTTCAATGGGAGAGTATTTACCACATAACTTATATTCACTTTTTGATGAATTACTTGCTCGTATAAATAATAAGGTAAATAATCAAGATTATTTAGAAGACTATGAAATAGATATCATGAATTGTAATCTTGATGATGTATATGGATCTAAGATATCTAAGGATGGTGAGTCTTTTTATTCTAAAGACAAAATTAAATTTTTAGAAAAAATTGGAGATGAGTACTATGCGTATATAGAAGATAACGATGAAGTTTATACTGTAATTATTACACCAGATGAAAAGCGTGGTACTACTCAAATATATTGTTCTTGTCCAGGAGAATATTTATGTAAACACTCAAATGCAGTTATTAGAGCGATAAGAGATAAGAAATGGAAAAGATTTGCAAAAATAGTTTATATGAATCCAAACGTACCTGCAATTGAACGTATAGAAGACTTTAATTATTTCTTATGTGTAGATGTCGTGGATGATAAATTTGTTGTAATCAATCATGAAGGCAAGATTGATGAAATAGAAATATATGATCCAGGAAGAGTATGTAACTGGAAAATAATATCTGATACTAAAGATAAAATGCTTAAAAATAAATTAAATATATAATTTATAAACTTTTGGTTGCATTTTGCTGCGAATTATTATATAATCAATTTGTTCGCAGTGATATGTCTGGGTAGCTCAGCTGGATAGAGCATCCGCCTTCTAAGCGGCAGGTCAGGAGTTCGAATCTCCTCCTGGACACCATTTTGAATATAAACCAATCATTTGATTGGTTTTTATTTTTGCTTTAAAAAAGCATTTATGAACTTAGATTTTAGTTGTTAAATAATTATTTAACTATTATAATAATAAACAACAAACAGGGAGTGATTACAATGGCAATGGAGCAATATACTGTTCTAAAATCTTTGATGGGGGAGGCAACAGTTCAAAGACTAATTTCTTTAGAAAAGATTAAAAAAGAAGCAGACGATTATATTGTTACAGATTCTAATCTTTTAGAACAACTATTTGTACAATGTTTAGACTTATCACTTAATCCAAAGTTTTTACTTGTTCCTGATTCTTGTAAAGAAGATAAATTATTAAATTCTATTTACGTTTATACAATTGAAAAAAATTACTCTCTTGCAATTGAAGCTTTAATTGAGTTATATAAAGTAGTTCCAACTTTAGGAATTAAATTATTAATAGAAGCATTTAAAAAATATGATGATGAAAATATTTATATATTAAAAGATAATGTTATGAAAGATCCTGCTGTAACAGAAGGATTACATAAAGTTGAAAGAAAACTATTAATAAATATTGATATGTACAATGTAGCAGAAGCACAAAAATTATCAGATATATTAATAAATTCTTATGGTGAAGATGTAAAAACAATGTTTTTTATTAATATGAAGTTGATGGGAGACATAGGTACTAAACTTTCACTTGATCCTACATATCAAGGTTCATTTGATAGAAATCAATACATGGGAGACCCTGCTTCAATTTTAAATGCTGTTCTTAAGTCTGAAGACCTTTATAGAGCAATAGAAATTGTTAATAAAGGAGTTGAAGATAATCCTAATTCTATTGAATGGCGCCTATATTCAAATACTATGAAACAACTAGAAGTATTACTTGAAAAGAATTCTAAATCTTCACAGTTAAAATCAATGGTTAATGCATCAGTTGCTAAATCATATAGTGATGTTTTTTCAAACACACCATATCCAGGTTTTACTGTATCTCAAATAGATGAAATAGAAACATTTGATTTAAAAGAATTTGAAAACGAAGACTTCTTTGAAAAATATGAAGATGCATTCTTTAAAGAACATGATTATAATAAAGCAAGAGTATATTTACTTAAAGCTATAAAACAACAAGCAATAAATGGAGAAAGTGATTCATTTGATTATCTTATGGAAGAATTAGATAAGCTTATTATGAATGAAGAAAACGGTGTAGATTTACATAATTATAATGTTGCATTTGATTTTGCATTAAGTTATATAGATAAAGAAGAATATGATAAAGCACTTCCTTATGCTTCTAGAATGGCTAATGAACTTACATATAGTACAGGAAGAGCATACTCATTACTTGGTATTTGCTATGCTAATCTTGGAGATAAAGAAAAAGCTGCAAAATGGATATTTGCTGCTATTAATAATGGTGTTGCTCCATCATTTATAGAAGAATATATTGATGTTTTATATGATGCTGGTAAATATAATGAAGTAGCTATTGCAGCAAATAATTATGTAGCATATTCAAATGAGGATAGTGTTAAAGTACTTTATGTATTTGCAGCAGCTTTATTAAAAATTGGTGAATATGATGAAGCACTTATAGAATTAGATGAATGTGCCGCAATACTATCGGATGAATATAATTTAGATATATCATTTGAAGAAGAAAGAAATGCTATTGAAGAATCTCGAAGAGGTAACACTAAAGATTTCTCTTATGCAGATTATATAGATTACACTCTAGATGATGTTGCAATTGAATTAACAGATTCAATAGATCAATGTTACAAGGAAGCAGAAGATATATTAGTTAATTTAAATAAAGAAAGTGATCCTTCAAGAATAAATATGCTTGTAGATCATTTATTTACTGTTACTAGAATGTTATTTTATAAAGAAGATGTTAATAGAGCAGTTAATATTTTATATGGTATTGAACCATATCTTGATGAAAAAATACTTCCAAAGGAAAAAGTTAAAACATACAAAAAAATGTTTAAAGATTTAACAATTAGACCAAAAAAGAGATAGATAATTATCTATCTTTTTGTTTTACATAGAAAACACACCAAAACTATTAAAAAATAATGAAAAATGGTATAATTTATACATGGAAGTGATTTTATGAGCTTGGTTAAATACGCATTAAGTGGAAGTATTAAAAGATTTAGTGATAAACTTGAAGTTATCTCTAAAAAAACAGGAAAATCTAAAAAACAATTATTTAGACATTTTCTTCATTGTTTTAGAATAACAGGTGGAGGTTATAGTGATTACCTTAACTATGAGTTTTATAATAAAACAGATAAAGAAATAAAAGAGTATGCTACTATTAAAACTCAAGATGTTTTCTATAGTATTGTATCTCCTGGAGCATATAAAGATTTTTTTTCTGTTAAATCTAATTTTTTAAAAAACTTTTCAAAATATATAAAAAGAGATTCTTTTTATAAAGGAACTAAAAAAGAATTAAAAGAGTTCCTAGAAAGAAATAAAAAAATAGTCTATAAACCAGTTACAGGTCTTGCTGGAGACTCTGTAAAATCAATTGTTACAAAGGATATTAAAGATATAGACGCGTTTTATAAAGAAATTACAGAAGAAAAAGATATCTTACTAGAAGGATTTGTAGAACAACATCATGAAATATCTGAGTTTGCAAGTAAGAGTTGTAATACTATAAGAGTAATGACTTTTGGTTATAATGGTCACTCAGAAATACTATGTGCAATCATGCGTTTTGGTAATGGAGAAGCAGATGTTGATAATTTCCATCAAGGTGGCATGGCATGCTTAGTAGATGTTGAAACAGGTACTCTTGTAGGAGATGCTATTAATAAGAATGTAGAACATTTTAAGAAACATCCAAAAAGTGGTAAAAAGTTTGATGGATTTAAGATTCCTAACTGGGATATAGTTAAAAAGACATGTCTAGAAGCAGCTTTAGTAAGTGATAAGATTCATGTAGTAGGTTGGGATGTAGCAGTTACTGAAGATGGATGTACATTTATTGAAGGAAACAGAAGAGCAGGATTTGATCTTGTTCAAGTACTTTATCAAACTGGTAAAAAAGATATCATGAGATATGTATTATCGGAGATGAATAAAGAAGGAGAATTTAAAGGTCAAATAAAGGTGAAAATATGAAAAAGAATGGGTTTGTAGAAGGAACAGTTATAGCTACAGCCATCATCATATTAGTTAAGCTACTAGGAATGCTTTATGTTATTCCTTTCTATGAAATAGTTGGCTCAAGAGGAGGCGCACTTTATAGTTATGGATATAATATTTATTTATTATTCCTTGGAGTATCAAGTGCAGGTCTACCTGATGCTATAGCAAAAATAATTTCCGAATATAATGCTCTTGGTTATGAAGATGCCAAGAGAAGAGCATATAAAATAGGAAGAAACTTAATACTTTCTATCTCTGTTATATCATTTGTAATACTTATGGTATTTGCAGAAGAAATAGGAATGTTTATAATTGGTGAACTAAAAAATGGTAATACTTATAAAGATATTGCTTTTGTAGTAAGATGTGTTGCACCATCTGTACTATTAATTCCATTTTTAAGTATTACAAAAGGATACTTACAAGGACATAACTTCATTGCTGCTTCTTCTATGAGTCAATTAATTGAACAAATAGTTAGAATTTTTACTATATTAGTTGGTTCATATTTAGTAGTAAAAGTTTTTTCAGGAACAATTTCTTTAGCAATAGGTGTTGCTATGACTGGTGCCTTCTTTGGGGGCTTATTTGCATACCTTTACTTAAGATATGCGATTAATAAAAATAAGAAGGAACTTGATTTAAAAGAAAAAGCTAAAGAAGATAAAATAACTAATAAAGAAATAACTAAAAAGATATTTAAATATGCTATTCCTTTTATAGTTATTTCTATAGTTACTAATATATATAATTCAACAGATCAAATATTAGTACTAAGAACACTTGAATATTTAAAATTTGATACTGATACTGTAGAATTTTGTGCAAGTGCTATAAGTACATGGTCACCTAAGATATGTATGATTATTAATGCCATGGCTATGGGTATGACAATGTCACTTGTACCAACCATAGTAAGCGCATATGCTAAAAATGATTTTAAAGATGTTGAAAAAAGAATAAATCAGTCTCTTACTATGATAGTATTTATTTCATTACCACTTAGTATTGGATTAAACTTTTTATCATATAATTTCTGGACTGCATTCTATGGTTATAGTGATATAGGTGGAACAATTCTTAAAGTAACATCATTCAGTGCATTATTTGGTAATCTATATATGGTTGTTTCAACTATTTGTCAAAGTTTAAATAAATACAGCGCCGTATATAAAATATCAGCAGCAGGTTTTATTTTAAATGCACTATTAGATGTACCAATTATGCTTTTATATCATAAGATTGGTATTCCTGTTTACTTAGGAAGTATAACAGCATCTATTATAGGATTCTCAACATCAACGCTTGTTGGTCTTGCACTAATTAGAAAAGCAGGAAGACTATCTTATAGACAAACTTTAAAAACAAGTTTAAAAATACTTGTACCAGCTCTTATTATGTTAGGAAGTCTTTACTTAGTGAAATTAGTTATTCCATCATTTGAAACTACATCAAGACTTTGGTCAGTAATAAATATTGCAATATATGCATTTGTAGGAGCAATAGTATATATATTTACTTCCTATAAAACAGGTTTACTAGAAGAAGTATTTGGTAGAGACTTGCTTAATAAAATATTATCCAAAATTACTTTTGGTAAAATACAAGTTAAATAAAGTAGACATAAGTCTGCTTTTTTATTGTTATTGGGTAGTCTATGTTTTATAATTACCATAGAGTAGGATGTTTAATATGAAGAAGTTTATGATTACAGTTTTAGCCTTGCTAGTATTCTTACCATCAGTGGTAAGCGCAAGAAACTATCGTTTAGTTAATACAAAGTTATATGGTGGATCCTTAGATGACCAAGGAATAGATTTTATACGTTTAGAAGATGGAGGATACGCCATAGCAGGATTAACATATAGTACAGATATCCCAGGTCTTACGAATCTTGGTGAATATGACGGTCTATTATTTGTAGTTGATTCCAACTATGATGTTTTATGGAAAACAAATATAGGGGGAACAAAAGGTGACTATTGTACTGATATTATTGAATATCATGGATATTTAATAACAACAATTAGTTCACATTCTTCCCAATATACAAATAATGCAAACCCTGGAATGGGAGTTTTACGTTATAACAAAGATGGATCATATATAAGGGGATTTTCGTATCATAATTCATCGCCAACAAAATCTTTTGTATATGATGATAAAGTATTTTTTTCATATACAAAATATGATGGTAGTTATATTGCCTCATTTACTGATACTAATCCTGAATTAAATGATTTTGATACAAAATACAAAATTAATTCTTCAAATTATTTTGAAAACTATATATTTTTCCCAAAAGGAGACAATAAGTTTGATATCATTGGAAATTCTTACGGAGCCTTAAATGGTAACATAGGAACAAATATGGGTGATCAATTTGTTACAATTACCAGTCATACATTTAATAACCTAAGTGATGTAACAATTAAGCCTTATGGTGGTACAGGATATGATGCTGCATTTGGTGCTGTTGAAGATGATGAATATTACTATATAGCTGGTACAACAAATTCTACTGATTTTAATGGTGCATCCACTCACGGAAATTATGATGTATTCTTACTTAAGGTAAGAAAAGATGATAAGTCTGTTGTTTGGAATAAGATGTTTGGAGGAACAGAACGTGATACAGGTGGTGAAATCGTTAATCTACCAAACGGGAATATGCTAATTAATATTATGACATCTTCTAATTTGCCTAATCATGAGTCTCAAGGATATGATATATATCTATTAGAAGTTGATAAAGATGGTAACGTGGTAAACGAATGGTTCTATGGTACACAAGGGTTAGATTCAATTAGAAATCTAATAGTAAATCCTGATGGTTCATTAACATTGGTTGGTTATACTGACGCTCCTACATTTAATAACGTAAGTAACCATGGAGGGGCAGATATATTCTTAACAGATGCTTACCCTGAGTATATTGTTGATGTTTCAAATACAACTCATGGTACAGTTACTACTGATAAAGAAAATGGTATCTTAAATGAAGATATTACAATTACTACAACTCCAGATGAAGGCTATGTTTTGGATTCTCTTATTGTAGTTGATAAAGAAGGTAATATAGTAACAGTTACTAATAATGTATTTAAAATAAGCAATAAAGATGTAACAGTATATGCTACATTTAAACCTAGTCTATATAAATTTGAAGAAAAAGATTTAAAGTATCAAAATAAAGCTATGTCATTTACTCTAGATGTTTCCACATCTTTGATTTCTAAAATATACATGAATGATTTAGAACTTGTAAGTGATAACTATACTTTAGAAGAGAATACTATAACTCTTAAAAACGAATATTTAACTACACTTGAAGATGGTGTATATACTTTAAAAGTAGAGTTTAAAAATGGAACATTTATAACTACAGAAATTTCTAAAGAACCAGAAGAAAAAATAGTTAATCCAAATACAGGATTAGATATAACTATTGTTTATGTTTTACCATTTATATTAGGTATTTTAATTCTTTTATTTAAGAATAAGAATAAATATACTTTATTTAAAAGATTATAAAAAGATATAAGAAAACACTTATATCTTTTTTAGTTTTATTTACATAATGTATTAAATTTTATATAATTAATCTAAAGAATAGGGATGAAGAAAATGGAAATAATAACAGTAGGAAAACCAGCCATTGATGTGTATTTAAACTTAGTAGAATTCCCAATGGAAGGTGACGTATTCAGAATAAATAAGAAGGTAGAATCAGTTGGTAATGCATCTGCTACTTCTGCAGTTATGTTAGCTAAATGGGGATTCCATGTTAACTTTGTAGGTAGTATAGGTGACGACGGTTATGCTGATAAAATCCAAAATGTATTAAAAGAACATAAAATAAATACTAAATACATGGAAACAGACTATGAAGGTGGATGTGCAGTAAATAACTTTATTGTTGATTTAAAAAATAAAGCTATTACTAAAATCCTTTATTCATCTGATACATCTGCATGTAAGAGATTTAAATATGATTTTAATCCAGACTGGGCTGTTTTCGATGGAACAGATATTCCAGCAACCCTTGGTGTAATTAATACTAACCCAGGTTTAAAATCCGTTTTCTATCTTAATACAATTAATAAAGATATTAATAATATAGCAAAGAAATGTACTTGGATTATTACTAATCAAAATTATGCTGTTAATTTAACTAAAGCAACACTTGATGGTTCTGCTGAAGCATATGTTGCTATGTACCAACAACTAGTTGATGAAAATGGTCAAAGTAATTATATTATTCTTCTTAATAATCATAAGATTCTTTATTGTGAAGATGGTAAAGTAAAAATGCTTCCAGATTTACAATTTAATGTAGAAGATGTTTCAAGTTATGAATCTATTTTCACAGGTGCATTTACATTTGGTCAAATCCTTGGAATGAGTTTAGATGAATCAATTAAATTTGCTAATACAGCAACTTCTCTAGGATTTAGTAAAATTGGAGAAGTAGATGCTATTCCTGAGTTAGATGTAATCTTAGAAAACTGTTCTATGAAAGAACGTTTCGAAGAACTAAAACTTAAGATTAATCAAGAGCAAGGTATTTTGGCTAACTATGTTCCTGAGAAAAAAGGACCTGTTGCAACTCAAGTAAATGCCCAAACTGCAGCAGCAGCTACTTCTAATGAAGTTCATCATGAAAATACTGTTCAACAAGCAGCTGTTAATGCTTTAACTCCTCCTCCAAATAATCCAAATGTTTAAAAGAATAGATCCTTTTACAGTATTTTTACCACAGTTAGATGTTCATGGTTATACCCGTGATATCGTTATGACTGTGGTAAATGACTTTATATATGAAAATTATCGAATGGGTAAAAAGAAAATAATTGTTATTCACGGAAGAAGTGGAGGAGTACTTAAAGATACCATTCATAAGAATCTTAAAAAGAATAAATATGTTAAAAACTTTTACTTGTATAATATGAATACAGGTTGTACAATAATCGAGTTATTTTAGAAAGGAGAAATTATTATGTTTGTAGATGAAGTTACTTTAAAAGTTGAAGCCGGTAAAGGTGGAGATGGTTGTACATCATTTAGACGTGAAAAATTTGTTGATATGGGTGGACCAGATGGTGGTAATGGTGGTAAAGGTGCCTCAGTTAAACTAGTAACTGATCCTGGTCTTAAAACTTTAATAGATTTAAAAATGATGAAACACATTAAGGGTGAAAAAGGTGTAAATGGTAAAGGTTCTAATAGAAATGGAGCTAATGCTGATGATGTAGTTATTAAAGTTCCATGTGGTACTACTATAACAGACGTAGAAACTGGAGATGTAATTGCAGACCTTACTAAAGCAAACGAAGAAGTAGTTATTGCTAGAGGTGGAAGAGGAGGACTTGGAAACCGTGCACTTGCAAGTCACGAAAATGTTGCACCTAAGATGTCAGAGCTAGGAGAACCCGGTGAAAAGATAATTATTAAATGTGAACTTAAAGTTCTTGCTGATGTTGGTTTAATAGGTATGCCATCAGTAGGAAAATCTACTTTAATTAATATGATTAGTAATGCTAATGCTAAAATTGGAGCATATCACTTTACTACACTTAATCCAAACCTTGGAGTAGTATTTGCACCAAAGGGAACATTTGTCATGGCAGACTTACCTGGTTTAATTGAAGGTGCCTCTGAGGGTGTTGGTCTTGGATTAAAGTTCTTAAAACATGCTATGCGTACAAAGGTGCTTGCTCATGTAATTGACATGGGTGCTGAAGAAGGAAGAAATCCAATAGAAGACTACGAAAAGATTAAAAAAGAAGTAGAAAATTATGGTAATGATCTATCAAAGAAACCTACTATAGTTGTAGCAAACAAGATGGATTTACCAAATGCTAAAGAAAACCTTGAAGCATTTAAAAAGGCTTATCCAGACTTAAAAATATTTGAAATATCAGCACTTAATAATGAAGGATTAAAAGACTTAATTAATTATCTTGCAGAAGAAGTTGCAAAGATTGATGAAGTTGAATTATATAAACCAAGTGAAATAGAATCACATATTCTATTTAAATATAAACAAGAAAAACCATTTACTATTCACAAGAATGGAAATATTTGGGAACTATCTGGAAAAGAAATTGAAACTCTATTCTATATGACTAGATTCACAGAAGATGAAGCAGTACAAAGATTTGGACGTAAGCTAAAAGGCATGGGAGTAGATGCTGCCTTAGAAGAGGCTGGAGCTAAACGTGGAGATGAAGTTAAGATCCTAGATTATATATTTATATTTAAAGATTAAGGAATGTATAAAATACATTCTTTTTTTGTTATAATTAAATAGGTGATTATATGAAAAAGAATATAAGTAGACTTTTATCATTTCTTTTAGGAATGTTTATTTTTATTCCTAACACTTTTGCTAAGACATTAGCAGAAACTTCATATAAATCAGCAAAAGAAATAGAAGCAATAAATAATTATAAAGGAACTATCACCTTTGGAGACATCTTTGTTTATTTACTTGTAATCATTTTAATAGGCATATATATTTATTATTTATTAAAGTGTAAGAATAATAGTATTAGATTAAAGTCACTTATTATTCCAATTAGTAGTCTTTTTACTATATTTATTCAAACATCAGTATATTCATATACTAAATATAAAGTACTAACATGTTTAATTGTTATAACTCTTTTAATATTATTAGAACTATTCTTAATTATTTATAATAAGTATTCTTTGAAGAAAAATATACCTGAGATGAATCCTAAGCATTTATCTATATACATATATATAATAGATATATTCTTAATCCTAGTATCATTTATCAAGTCAATTGGAACTATCTTTAAAGTAATTGGTATAATAGAACTATTACTATTTAGTTTAATATACTCATATAATAATAAGAGATTTAATAAGATATATAAAAGAAAGGTGAAGATGGTGATGCTAGATGAAGAATAAACTAAGAACATTACTTACACTTCTCATTCTTTATATACCAAATGTATATGCTAAACCATTAACATCCTCATGGTTTTTAAATGTCTTATTCTTTATAGTTATAAGTGTTATTCTTTTAGTAGTTGCGTATTTTATAAATAAAAGAAAAAATATAACTTATAAAGATTTAACATTTAAGAATAAATACTTACTAATAGAATCAATTATTTATTTAGTAGTATTTTTGGCAGTTGATATATGTGAATTTGTATTAGCACTTAACTTACTTGTAGTTCTTTATTCATATCAAGACTATAACAATAAGAAAATACTAGATAATATTACAGATGATAGACTTATAGTTAAAAAAATAACAGTATTCTTTTTAAAATATTTATTTTTAATATTTATAGTAGATCTTATTTTTAGCTTCTTTGCTGGTTTTAAAGCAATTGGTATATTCTTTATCTACTTCCTTGTAATTACTTTAATAGTAGCCTTTAAAATAGTAAAGAAGACAAGTGAAGAGGATACATATAAAGTTAAAACAAAAGAAGAAATAAGTAAGTTACTAGGTAACTATGATGTTAATAAATTATATAAGATGTGTTTTGATGAATATATAACAATTGAGGCTAATTTAACAACATACACTATTGATAATGTAAAAACTTATTTAGATGACAATATGTATAATTCTTATAAAGAAGAACAAACAAGTCTTTTAAATAAGAATGAAAAACATGTTTTAATTAATCCAACATTTGTATCTGGTGGTTTAATAGATTATAAAGTAGTAGGTAACATACAAGAGTTTCAATTAGAAATAGTTTTTAATACTATAGAATATACTGTTAATTTAGAAACAGGAACTATTACATCAGGATCAACTACGAGAGTTAAAAAGTATACTTATGTATTTACTTTTAATTATGAAAATAACATTTTAAAACTAGTAAACAAAAAGAAATATAAAGAAGAATAAAAATTTCGTCAAAAGGAGTAAATGATACTCCTTTTTTTATTGAAATATGCACTTTTAAAATATATAATGAAACTATTGTTGGGAGGTTGATATAAATGGCTATAAGTGCCCAAGAAATGGCATTAGAAGAGAAAAAACTAAAAAACGTAGTTGGTATCATTGATGAGCAATTATCATCCGCTGGTTCTAATTTATTTGAAGAAGAGCAAGAATTAAAAGAATTTCAAAAGCTCATGTGGGAATCACAACAAGAAATGGACGAAGAAGAACTTGCATCATTTCTTTATGAAAATGAAGGTAAAGTTGATAGACTTGATGAAAAATTAAAAAAATTAAGAAAACTTGTAAAAGTTAAAGACAAACCTTACTTTGGTTCTATAGTATTTAATCAAGAACCAATTTATATAGGTATTACTTCAGTTAAAAAAGATTTAGATTATCATGTATATGACTGGAGAGCTCCTATTTCAACAATGTTTTATGATTATGATGAATTAGGAGAAGCACAATATAAAACTCCTGGAGGAATTGAAAGAGGAGTTATAACAAGAAAAAGACAATATCAAATAGAAGAAGGAAAAATTAAAGAAGTATTTGATACAGGTCTTAACATTCAAGATGATATGTTACAAACAGTATTATCTCAAAGTAAATCAGATAAGATGCGTAACATAGTTAATACAATACAACAAGAACAAAACCAAGTTATTAGAAATGAAAGAAGTAAAAATATCGTAGTTCAAGGTATAGCAGGATCTGGTAAAACATCTGTTGCCCTTCATAGAATTGCCTTTTTACTTTATAGATTTGAAGTATTAACTTCACAAAATGTACTTATCTTTTCTCCAAACCAAGTATTCTCTGAGTACATTTCAAATGTACTTCCAGACTTAGGAGAAGAAAATACATTACAAACAACATTCCATGAGTTTGCATCCTCATTTATAAGTGAATATTACTCAGTAGAACCTTATTCATCTTTTGTTGAACGTTACTACAAAGGTAATAAGCAAGATAATAGTTTAATTAAATTCAAACTATCAGATAAAATGGGAGAAGCAATAGAAGAGTTTGTTAAATACTATGCAAAAGCATCGAAGTTTGTAAAAGATATAGAACATAAAAATAAAGTTATTCTTGCTGAAGACTTAAATGATTTATTACATAATAGATATGCTAATAAACCTTTATTTGAAAGACTTGAACTAATTGGTGAAAAAATAAATAACTCTATGTTCAAGGGTACAAAAATGGATTTAAAATCAATTATTTCTAAATTAAAGAAAGCAGCTAACTTTACAACTGATTATAGAAAGATTTATAAAGCTTTCTTTGATTCAGCAATATTTAATAAAATGTATAACAATAGTTTTAGTAGAATAGAAAATAATTCAAACCTAAGTGAACATGTGCTTCCTTATGAGGATTCAACTCCTTTTATTTACATGAAATGTTTACTTGAAGGATATCCTTATAAAGTAGCAATGAAACATGTAGTAATAGATGAAGCTCAAGACTATACATATTCTCAATATAAGATGATTAGAAAAATATTTAAAAATGCTAATTTTACTATCCTAGGTGATATTAATCAAACAGTTAATCCATTTTATAAATATGATGACTTAAAAGTATTATTAAATCTATTTGAAGATGGAGAATATATAGAACTTAATAAAACATATCGTTCTTCACCTGAAATAATAGAATATGCTAATAAGATACTTGGCCTTAAGCATGTAAGTGCAATTAGAAGAGACCAAAATCTACCAGTTATTAAAAGACCTATAAGTGATCTAAAACACATTGGTAGAGATATTAATTACTTACATAAAAAATATAAAAGTGTTGCAATTATTACTAAGAGTATAGATGAAGCAAAAGCTATAGTAAAAGCTTTTGAAAAGAGTTATAAGATTATATCTTTAATAGATATTAATACTGAATCCTTTAATACAGAATTAGTAGTATCTCCTGCATATGGAGTTAAAGGATTAGAGTTTGATGCTTGTGTAATTGTTAATAATTTCTCAAGTGATCCTTATCTATATTATGTTGCAGTAACACGTGCTCAACATGAGCTAATAGTTTATGAATAGAAGAGTGATTAAATAATCACTCTTTTTATTGGTTATTTCTTATAGAGTAAAGAGATGGTTTTTAAAGCCGTCTTTTTTATTTATATATTAAATATATAACTTGTTAATTAACCTTATTTCAAGTATAATATTCACGAAGGAGTGATTAATATGTTGCATGATATTTTAATGGTATTAATTGGATTAATAATTGGTGCTATTGCAGGTTTCTTTATTGCAAGAACACTTATGAAAAAATATATGGAAAAGAACCCACCTATTAATGAAAAGATGATTGAAGTAATGATGTCATCTATGGGTAGAAAGCCTAACCAAAAACAAATAAGACAAGTTATGGCTCAAATGAATAGAGTTAAATAATATGAATATAGATATTTATAAGTTTAATGGAAATTCCAAAGTATTTGTTGATCAAGATGTAGTATTTCCAAGCGAATATACTACAGATGATATAAGTGAATTAAAAAATGTTCATGTATCAGGTTATTTTGATATAGATGAATATGATAATTTAAATTATGATTTCACTATTACAGGTACTATGGTATTAAAAGATAGCCTTACATTAGAGGCTGTAGATTATGATTTTGAATCTATATGTGAAGATTCAGCAGGTAATTATGAAAATTATTTAAATAAAACTCGAAATTTACTTGATATTTTACCTATTTTATGGGAGAATATTGTTTCGGAAGTTCCTATTCAAGTGAAAAACGAAGGAAGCACATTACAAAAGTTAAGTGGTAATGGATGGGAATTTGAAAGTAATGAATAATTAATTACGAAAGGAGTGAATGAAGATGGCAGTTCCATTTAGAAGAACAAGTAAAACTAAAAAGAGAATGCGTCGTACTCATTTAAAGAAAGAATTACCAGGTATTACTACTTGCCCAAATTGTGGTGCAGCAATTAAACCACACAGAGCTTGTACAGTATGTGGTCAATACAAAGGTAAAGAAGTAATCGCTGTTAAAGACGCTGAATAATCTTTAAAAAGTATTAAAACGAGAAGTAATTCTCGTTTTTTTGTGTAAATATAAATTTTTTTTGATTTTGTAACTTAGTTGTAACTTTTGGTAACTTATAATGGGTATGTAAAAAGGAGAGAAAAAACAAAATGGAAATTTTAAAAGTTGAAAATTTAACAAAAGTATATGGAAAAAATACATCTAAAGTCGTAGCACTTGATAATGTATCATTTACAGTTAATAAGGGTGAGTTTGTAGCTATAGTAGGAGCGTCTGGTTCAGGTAAATCAACACTTCTACATTTACTTGGAGGTGTAGATAGACCTACAAGTGGTAAAGTATTTATTGATGGAGAAGACATTTATAATTTAAATGATGATGCTCTAGCAATATTTAGAAGAAGACAAGTAGGTTTAATTTATCAATTCTATAATTTAATACCTATATTAAATGTAGAAGAAAATATTACATTACCTCTTGCTCTTGATAATAGAGAAGTAGATAAGAAAGAACTTAATGATTTAATCGAAACTCTAGGTTTAACTAACAGAAAGAAACACTTACCTAATGAATTATCAGGTGGACAACAACAAAGAGTATCAATTGGTAGAGCTTTAATTACAAGACCAACTATAGTTCTTGCAGATGAACCAACTGGTAACTTAGACTCTAAGGCAAGTGATGAAATAGTAGCTTTACTTAAGAAAATGAATAAAGAAATGAAACAAACTATTATTATGATCACTCATAACTTAGATATTGCATCTGAAGCAGATAGAATTATTAAAATAGAAGATGGACATATAGTTAAGGAGGATTAATATGAACTTACTTAACAGATTAACAATTAAGAATTTAAAATTAAATAAGAAACGTACAATAGTAACTATAATTGGTATCATGTTATCTGTTGCACTTTTAACAGTTATGTCTACTGTATATTCAGGTGGAGTTAAGTCTTTAATAGAACTTGAAAAGAACTTACAAGGAAACTTCCATGTAGCATTCCTTGATGTTCCTATCACGGAAGTTAAAAAAATTGAAAAGAATCAAGGAGTAGAAAGCGTATATTTTTCAAGAAAAATAGGATATGCATCTATTCCTTCTAAAAATGATGCCAAACCTTATGCTTATATAGCAGCATTTGATGATGTTTCTATTAAAAACTTATCAATTAATTTACTTGAAGGAAGATATCCTAAAAATGATTCTGAAATATTAATTCCTTCTCACTTAGAATCAAATGGTAGAGTAAAATACAAAGTAGGAGATACAATTACTCTAAATATAGGTAAAAGAGTCTCTACTGAAGATGGTGCCGAGTTAACTCAAGATGATGACTTCTCGGAAGATTCCGAAAAAATAACTGATACACATCCAAAAGAATATAAAATTGTTGGTAAGATAGCTAGACCATCAAACAAAGTAGAAAACTTTAGAGCACCTGGTTATACATTTGTAACTTACTATGAAGGTAATAGTACAGAAGGTAATACTACCATGTACGTATTACTTAATAAATATGGTAGAAAAAATTACTATAAAATAGTTGCAAATATATTAGGTATTGATGAAGTAGCATTCCAAAAATTATATGAAGGTGACTATGAAAGCACCGAAGAATATGATGCTATCTCAAAAGAAGTCCAGAAAGCTAAATATGAAATATTATTTAACAAATATTTAATATTACTAGAATCTAATCCATTTGATAAAAAATCTTTAGGTGGACTTGCTACATTATTCATGATAGTTGTAATAATTACTATTGTTGCATCAGTATTCTGTATAAAGAACTCCTTTGATATATCTGTAACAGAAAAAATTAAACAATATGGTATGTTAAGAAGTGTAGGAGCAACTAAAAAGCAAATTAGAGCAAATGTCTTTAGAGAAGCAACTATACTTGGATTAATTGGTATTCCTTTAGGTGTAGTTCTTGGATTAGTTGCTGATATTATCTTTACTGCTGTAAGTAATACACTTATTGGAAAAATTAATATGCAAGATGGCTTTAAATTATATTTAAGTTTTAGACCAATGTTTATAGCAATTGCTATTATCGCTGGAATTATTACAGTATATTTATCAGCACTATCAAGTGCAATTAAATCAGGTAGAATTACACCAATAAAGTCAATTACTAATGCTGATGATATAAAGATCAAAAGAAATAGCATTCGTTCACCTAAAATAATTAAAAAGATATTTGGTATAGGTGGAGATATTTCATATAAAAACTTAAAGAGAAGTAGAAAAAAATATAGAACGACAGTTATTTCTATCGTAGTATCTGTTGCTATATTTATAGCGTTATCTTATTTCATGGTTTCTCTTGTGAATGTAACTAAAGACACTGTTGGAGGGTCTGATTATGATATTCATTACACTACTACAGTTTATAAAGCTCCAACAGCACCAGAAAAGATCCTTAAAACTTTAAAATTAGATGGTATTAAAGAGTATTCAATTAGAAGAGAAAACTCTATTAACTTAAGTTTATCTTATGTTGATAAAAAAGTATTATCAGGTCTGTCATATGTACCAACCGATGGTGAAGGAAAACTATATGCTAAAGTTGTTGCTATTGGTGAAGATGCTTATAAAAATTATATAAAAACTCTAAATTTAAAATATGAAGATGTTAAGAATAAAGCAATTCTTTATAATTATTTCTCATATACTACAGAAGATGGTAAGAAACACTTTAAAGAACTTCTTTCTCTTAAAGGAGGAGATAAAGTAGATGTTACAAGTATAGATGATTTAAAGTTTACTTTAGATATAGAAACCACTACTAAAGAACTTCCTTTAGGTGGTAACTTTGATAATGAAATTGTATTCATTGTATCTGATGAATTATATGATTCAATTAAGTTTGATTCTCAATATGAATGGGAAGTATATTTAACTTTAGAAGATAAAAAAGATGCTTCTAAGATTCAAGATGAAATAGATAAAATATTACTTGATGAACAATATAACTTAACAAATGTAATAGAACAAAATGAACAAACTGAAAGTGTTGTACTTCTAATTGGTATTACTTTATATGGTTTTATTATTGTAATATCTTTAATTGGTATAACTAATATATTTAATACAATTACTACTAACATGGAATTAAGAAGAAGAGAATTTGCAACTTTAAAGTCTGTTGGTATGACTAAAAAAGAATTTAATAGAATGGTTAGACTAGAGTCTTTATTCATGGGAGTAAAATCTCTAGTATTTGGTACTATACTAGGATTCTTAATATCATTCTTAATGTATAAAGTATTATACAAAGATGAAGTAGATGTAGAATTCTTATTCCCTTATAAATCAGTTATAATTGCAAGTATTGCTGTATTTATAGTTATATTTGCAATCATGAGATATTCTATTAAAAAGATTGAATCTCAAAATATAATTGAAACAATTAGAAATGAGAATATATAAAAAGAGATTAATTATAATCTCTTTTTTGTTATAATTATAGATGAGGTGATTGTTTTGAATATACTACTTATAGAAGACAATGAAATCATTTCTAAAAGTTTAAAATATAATCTAGAACTAAATGACTATAAAGTTGCAATTGCACCTGATATTATTACTTCTAAAGAATATTTAAATAATAGTATTAATTTAATTATATTAGATTTAAACTTACCTGATGGATCAGGAATTGATCTTTATAAAGATACTATTAAGGAGTTATCTATTCCTACAATTATTCTTACAGCTGTAGATGATGAAGACAGTATAGTTGATGCACTTGATTTAGGTGTAGAAGAATATATGACTAAACCATTTAGTACTAAAGAACTTCTTGCTCGTATTAAAAGAGTTATTCTAAAGAATACTTCTTCTTCGTTAATAAAAATAGATGATATTTCTTATAACGTTGATAAGATGGAAGTGTATGAAAAAGAAAGGCAAATAACTTTATCTTCTCTTGAATTAAAGCTTGTTAACTTACTATTTATGAATATCAATAAAGTAGTAAGTAGAAATGAAATACTTGATAAGATTTGGGAGTGGACAGGTAATGATGTAGATGATCATACTGTTACAGTATATTTTAAAAGAATAAGAGAAAAGTTTAATACAGATTTTATTAAAACCGTAAAAGGAATAGGTTATAGAATAGATGAAAAATAGAATAGAAAATAAAAATGTATTAATTCTATCAATTATTATATTTTTAACAGGTTTAGTAACTTTCTCAGCATTTAATATATACGAGTATCACTCATATAATAAAAACTTTAATAAAAAGCTCCTAGAAGTAGTAACAGCTATAAGAAATAAATACCCTGATATGGGAGAAGATGAAGTTACAGATATAATTCTTTCTGATAATCTAGATGAAGAGTTAGTAACTGCGTATTCAATTGATTTACCAACATCAAATCTTTTAAAAGAAAATAGTATATTACATACTAAATATTTAATTTATACTTTATTATTGTTCTCTTTATTTATATTATTAATAATATTTATATATACTATCTATAATAAAAAGAGAAGCAATAAGATAAACGATATTGTATCCTTAATAAAGAAAATAAATAATAAAATATATGATATAGATATAAGAGATATGAGAGAAGATGAAATATCTATATTAAAAAGTGAAATTTATAAAACAACAATCATGTTAAAACAAGAGGCAGAAAACTCTACAATTGATAAAGTAGAACTTAAAAAATCTTTATCTGATATATCTCATCAATTGAAAACTCCTCTTACATCTATATCTATTATTCTAGATAACTTACTAGAAAATGAGGCCATGGACGCAGAAACTAGAAATATATTCTTAAGAGAAATAAAAAGAGAAACTATTAATATAAACTTCCTAGTACAAAATATACTTAAACTATCTAAATTAGATACTAATACAGTTATATTTAATAGTAATACTCATACTTTAGAAGAACTTATTAATAGTTCTTTAAAAAACATATCTATAATAAGTGAAATAAATGAAGTTAAAGTAGTTACAGATATAGTTAAAACTACTCTTAAAATTGATTTAAAATGGCAATCTGAAGCTATTTCTAATGTACTTAAGAATTCTATAGAGCATTCTCCAAAAGGAAGCGTTATTGAAGTTACTACAAGAGATACATCAGTATTTACAGAAATAAAAATAAGAGACCATGGAACAGGAATAGATGAGACTGACTTAAATCATATATTTGAAAGATTTTATAAAACAAAGAATGCTAAAGGTGATTCCATAGGAATAGGTTTATCTTTAACTAAATCTATTATAGAAAAAGAAAATGGTTCCATAAGCGTCACATCAAATAACAAAGGAACTACATTTAAAATCAGATATTATAAATAGACATCATCATAATAGATGATGTTTTTATTTTGTAGAATTAAATAAATATATGTTGTATAATATTTAAGAAAGGTAGAATATCATGAATAAGAATAAACAAATATTAAAACATTGTCCTAACTTTTATAAAATAATTAATTTTGATTATTATGAAGATGATGATTTATCTGAAAAGATAATAGATATTTATCAAAAATATGTATTCGTGGTAAATCCTTCAAAAGAAAAAGAAGTTAAAAAATTAGAAGAATTAGATTATATAATTAATAAATATATTGATGATTATTTCTTTAGGAAAGAACTAAGAGCTTGGATGACTAATATTCAAGTTAGAAAAGGTGAAGACATCATGGAAGCAATAGTTTCTTGGATCATCAATGTATTTGATAATTATGAGGTTGGCTATACAAAGAATATTTATTTATCGAGGTGGATTTAGATGGAAGATTATTACTACGAGGCTACTAGCAAAAAAGAAGTTATATTTAAATTATTCTTAGGATTAGTAATAGTTGCATGTTTCGTTTTATTAATTATTTTTATGATTAATAAAGATAATGTTTCTATTAAGAAAAATATAGAATTAGAAGCAGGAGAAGTACTTCCTAAAGATGTTAGTTTTTATGTTAGTTCCAAAATAACTAATGAAAGTGATTATACTGTTACTGTTAAAGACCTTACTTTAGGAGAAAAAGCAACTACTGCAGGAAAGTATAACTACAAGGTAGAATACAAAGATAAAGTATTAAAAGGTACTATTACAGTAAAAGATACTACTCCTCCAAGAGTAGAAGTAAGTGATTTAACAATTGGTGTTGGTGAAGATTATAACCCAGATGAGTTCCTTTCAAAATGTGAAGATTATTCAAAACCATGTACAGTAGTTATGAAAGATGAAAAAGATGAATCTCTTAATACAAAAGTTGGAGAATACAAGGTTGAACTAATAATAACTGATGCATATAACAATAAGACTACTAAAACTGGTAAACTAATTGTTAAAGAAAATTACTCAAAAGAAGAAGCAGCTAAGAAAGATACTACATTTGTAGCAACTAATCCTGAAGTAGAAGATATTACTACAAAAGATGCATTTAAAATGTATGACCATGCATTTATAGATGATCCTCATGAAAGCAAAGAATATGAAGATATCTATGAAGTACTAGAAACTGACCTTAGAGAATATTTACCAGAAGAATACTCAGGACTAAATATAGTAAATCAAGAAATTATATATATGTATAATAGACACGGATTTATTGTAGGATTTGCTGTAAGAGTACAATTATCAAGTGGAGAAACAATATATCTTCATAAAAATTAAAAAAAGTTAAATTTTTACTTGCATTTTATTCTCAAAAGAGTATAATGATTATTTGTGGGCGTCATTTACCCGGAAGAACATAGATAATAACTTAAACACTTAATTATTTCTTTATACACAACTTAAATTATCTATATATAACATCCTAGACCTAACAACTTAAGATTCTTCCAAACAAATGGTTATATAAATTCTAGAGTTTAGCTCTAGTTTTTTTGTGCTCAAAAATATAAACTTTTTCTATTAAAACGAACAAATATTTGATAGAATGTTATATAGGAAATGGAAGATGAAAAATGGATGAGAAGTTAATCAGATTTTTTAAAAAAATTGGATTTAATGATATTGTTTCTTTTGAAAATGCGAGCCTTGAATCTTGTACTGTTCATAAGAAAACATCTACTTGGACAATTAAGATTAAAGCACCAGAACTAATTCCTTTATCATCTATTTTAAGTCTTAAAAAACTTTGTAAAGAAGGAGTAGACTCAGTTAAATCTATAGATATTATATTAGATTATAGTTCCTTAAATGAAGAACTAGTTTTAGAGTATTTTAAATACTTCTTTAATCTTGTAACTAGAGACTTAGTAAGTCTCTCAGGTATTAATAAAGATACTATTAGCATTGATGGGAACTATATTTCAATAGATGTTACTTCTAAGATGGAAGAAACTAATATCAAAAAGGTAGAAAAAAGACTATTAACTCTTTTAAGTGAATGTGGTGTAACTGGTTTTAAGATTAAATGTAATTTAAATGAAGAAGCAGAAAAAGAAGTTCAAAAGACTATTAAGAAAACTATTGATAATGTTGTTTTACCTAAAGTAATGGTGTCTCCTCAAACAACTACTAAATCATGGACTCCAAAGAAAAAAATTGAGTATCAAAGAGAAGGAGTAGTTCCAATTAAGACTCTTACTAAAGAAGAAAATGCTGTTAACTTAGAAGCTTATGTAATAGATCTTGAAGGAATGGTTAGAACTAAGAAAACAGGCGGAGAGTTTTATTTAATAAATATTAAACTATCTGATAACTCATCTTCTATATTAGGAAAATACTTTGCAAGTGATTCAGATGAGTTTGAGAAAGTATGTAAAGAACTTAAAAAAGGTAATTGGTATCACTTCACAGGTCAAGTAAGAGATGATGCTTATGCTCATGATCTTGTTTTTAATATGCGTACATATGAAGCAATTGATAATCCAATTGTTAAGAGAATTGATGAAGCCGATGAAAAAAGAGTTGAACTTCATGCACATACAATGATGTCTCAAATGGACGGAGTTATCAATGAAGAAGATTTAGTTGATCAAGCAATTAAATGGGGACATAGAGGTGTTGCTATTACTGACCATGATTGTTGCCAAGCATTCCCTCATGTATTTGATAAAGTAACTAAATATAATAAAAGTAAGAAAAAAGAATTTGATGAAAAAATAAAAGCTAATGAAGAAACTATCAAAGAGTTAAGTGACTCAGGTAATATTGAAGGAGTAAAAGCTCTTGAAGAAATGAATAATGAGTTACGTGAAGAAAAGAAGAACTATGTTCCTTTTAAAGCTGCTTATGGTGTAGAACTTGATATGTTTGATTCTTTCCTTAATGTTTGTTTCAATGCTGATGATAGAGATATAAATAAAACTGAATTTGTTGTATTCGATACTGAAACAACAGGATTTAATCCTGGTATTGGAGACTCTATGATTGAAATAGGTGGAGTACGTATTAAAGATGGAGAAGTAGTTGATAGATTTGATGAACTTATTAATCCAGGTCATCATATTGATGAAGCAATAACAAAAGTAACGGATATATCCGATGATGATGTAAAAGATGCTGATAACGAAGAAAATGTTACTAAACGTTTTAAAGAGTGGATAGGAGACTTACCACTTGTTGCTCACAATGCTAAATTCGATAAAAATATGCTTGATATGGCATATCATAAATATAATTTAGGAGAACTTAAAAACCCTATTATTGATACACTTAATTTATCTAGAGTAATTAATTTAGATTTAAAACGTCATAGTCTTGCTGCTTTAGGTAAAAACTATGGTATTGATACAGGAGAAGCTGACACTGGAGATGAAGAAGAAAGTGATTCTTCTGTAACTTTAGTAGATATTCCTGAAGAAGTTGGTGCCTTACTTGAGGATATTAAACTAGATGGAGTATCTATTCTAGAAGTTACATCTATAGAAAATGATGTAAAAGATATAGCAACTGAAACTGTAGTAAAGGGATTCAAGAAAAAATATTCTATATCTAATGCATTCAGAGCATCTAAAACTGATTCAGTAGAGTTAGAAGTAATATTAAATAATATAGATTTTAGTGTTGTAAGCCCAACTGGTGTTATAAAGTTGCATCCAGCTTCTAATGATATTTCTATAGATATTACAAATGGATTACAAGAATATAACATTACATTTAATATCTATGTTGGACAACACCATGGTGCTGATGTCGACTCTGAAAATACTGCTTTAATATTTAATAGTATGTTAAAGCAAATAAAAGGAATTAATACTTTAAATGAACTAAATGACTTAGGTTTATTAGAATCTATTTCAATAAAGAATAATCCTAAGTATTTAAAGAATATACAAGATCTTATTTCTTATAAGAATTATATAAAAATTCAGATGGATAGTGACACTAACAAAGAAAATCCATTTGAAGAATATGGAGTAAATGGATACTCATGGAAGTTTGACTGGTGTCATAAAGATCACCTTCAAATGTATGAAAATATACCTGCTGAAAGTTTTACAGAAAACATAGCAAATGAATATGATGGTACAAAGCATATTACACTTATAGCTAAGAATCATGATGGCTTAAAGAGTCTATTTAAGATTATTTCCTTTGCTAATACAAACTTCTTAAGTAAGAATGCAAGAATACCTAGAAGATTAGTTAATGAGTTAAGAGAAAACATTCTTGTTGGAAGTGCATGCTTAAATGGTGAAATATTTAATATTGCACTTACTCGTAGTGATGAAGAGTTAAAGAAAGCAATGGAGTTCTATGACTATATAGAAGTTCAACCTTTAGATAATTATCGCTTTCTAATTGCAAGCCACGATATAGATTCAGAAGCACATTTAAAGAAAGTAATTAAGAAGATTATTAAGTGTGCTAAAGAAGTAGGTAAGATGATTGTTGCAACAGGAGATGTTCATAATCTAAATCCTGAAGATGTTTTATCAAGAGAGATTATAGTTAATCAAAATGTACCTGGAAAAGGTAGACATCCTCTTGCAAGATGTCTAAAACCAAAAGCTAAAAATAATACTAATAAAAAGAATATTGCTGATGCAATAGAAAAAGCTAAGAAGAATGGTGTAGAACTAAATCCAACAGATATAAAAGTACTTAAATATATCTACACAATGACTGCGTTTAAAGACATTCCTATTACTGCTTCAACTATTCTTGATATATATGCAACACCTAAAGGTGATAAAGCAAGTGACGAAGTAGAAGTATTAAAGACTGATGATGATAAGAAGTATAGAATAGAAAGTTCTCTACGACGCTTACAAATTGCTGGTGTTCTTACAATTAACTTTGCAGATGGCACTTATAAATTACTTTCTAAATACTCATCAACTGGTTCTACCGTTCATGGTGATATACCTAATCAATACTTTAGAACTACGAGCGAAATGTTAGAAGAGTTTGCATTCTTAGAAGATAAAAAGTTAGTTAAAGAAATAGTTATTGATAACCCTAATAAGATTATTGATATGATGGACGAAATAGAGGTAATTGTTTATCCTGAAAAACCTTACTCTCCAATTATTGAGCATTCTCAAGAAATATGTCGTGATTTAGTATTTGACAAAGCACATTCTATGTATGGAGATCCACTTCCAAGAAACATAGAAGAGCGTATTGCTCAAGAGTTCTATGGAGATAAGATAACTGATTTAGTTAAAGCTCATATGGATAGTGAATATCCAGATATGAGTGAAGAAGAAAAACAAGAGAAGTTCTCTAGTTACTTACATGATGTAATCATGTCAGGATATGATGGAGTAGTAAAATTAAAAACAGAAGAGGTTAAGTCTCAAGAACCAGACTTAAGTGAAAAAGATGCTATAGAAAAAGCTAAGTTATTATTAACTGGTATCATAGGTGGAGGTTTTGACGTTATCTACCTTATAGCTCAAAAACTGGTTAAACACTCAAATGACGATGGATATTTAGTTGGTTCCCGTGGTTCTGTAGGTTCATCATTTGTTGCATCAATGATGGGTATTACAGAGTGTAATGGTCTTCCAGCTCATTACTATTGCCCTAAGTGTTGCCATAATGAATTTACTGATAAAGATGGTAATCCATTATCAGAAGCATATCCATCTGGATATGACTTACCTAATAAAAAGTGTCCTGAATGTGGAGAAATGATGGTTCATCAAGGAAATGACATGCCATTTGCAACCTTCCTAGGTTTTGCAGGTGAGAAAGTTCCTGATATAGACCTTAACTTCTCGGGAGATAACCAAGCAAGTGCCCATGCTTATACAAAAGTACTATTTGGTACTGATAATGTATATCGTGCGGGTACAATAGGTACAGTTGCAGATAAGACAGCATTTGGTTATGTTCAAGGTTTCTATGAAGATCAAATGTTTAACGATCTTCAAAATGAAGCAAAAACATATGGTATAAAAATAGCTTCTAAAGATGACTTAAAGAAGAAAAAATTAATTAAATGTAATATAAGAGATGTTGAAATTGAACGTCAAGCAATTGGTTGTACAGGTGTTAAAAGAACAACTGGTCAACACCCAGGTGGAATCGTTGTAGTTCCAGGTTACAAAGATGTCTGGGATTTCACACCATTCCAATATCCTGCTGATGATCCAACTGCTGAATGGAGAACAACACACTTCGATTATCATAAGATTGAAGCAGATCTTTTAAAACTTGATATACTTGGTCACGATGACCCAACAGTTCTAAGAATGTTACAAGATTTATCAGGCATGGATGTTACAACAATTGATTTAGGTGATAAAGATACTATGTCTATTTTCACAGGTCCTGAGATTCTCGGCGTTAAACCTGATCAATTAAGAGGATTAACAAAAGATGGACGTAAATACTGTCCAACAGGAACTCTTGGTATCCCTGAATTTGGTACATCATTCTTACTTGGAATGCTTGAAGAAACAAAACCAACAACATTTGCAGAACTTATAAAAATATCAGGTTTATCGCATGGTACAGATGTATGGTTAGGTAATGCTCATGACCTATGTACACCTGATGAAAATGGTGACATAAAAGTACCATTTAAAAATGTAATTGGTTGTCGTGATGACATCATGGTTAATCTTATACAATGGGGTCTTCCTGCTGGTAAAGCCTTCAAAATCATGGAGTTTGTTCGTAAAGGTAGAGCAAGTAAAGACCCAGCTACTTGGAAAGAACATGCAGCCTACATGAAAGAACATAATATTCCTGATTGGTATATTGAATCATGTAGTAAGATTAAATACATGTTCCCAAAAGCACACGCAACAGCATATGTAACAAGTGCATTTAGAATTGCATGGTTTAAAGTACATCATCCAATTTGGTATTATTCAGCATACCTTTCAATTCGTAAAGATAAATTTGATATTGCATCCATGGTAGGTGGAGAACAAGCAATAAGAGATAGAATTGATGAGATGGATATGGATCCAAACTTAAGTGATGTAGATAAAGAAAAACGTGATACTTTATACATTTGTCTAGAAATGTGTGCACGTGGATTTAGATTTGAAAATATCGATATTGAGAGAAGTGATGCACGTAAGTTCCTTATAACTGAAGATGGAAAAGGTTTAATTATTCCTTTCAGTGCTCTTGATGGTCTAGGTGAAAACGTTGCTTTAAAGATTATTGAAGAACGTAAGAAAGCGCCATTTATATCACAAGAAGATTTACATGATCGTGGTAAATGTCCAACAAGTGCTATGGAAAAATTAAAAGAACTTGGATGTTTCAAGAACTTAAGTGAATCAAATCAATTATCATTATTTTAAAGACAATAATTATTTATTGTCTTTTCTTATGTGCTATAATAGATACTACAGGTGATAGTATGAAATATTCAACTAAGGACTTATATCTTGCACGTCTTGGAAAAGTAACAAGTATTAAATTTTTATCATATGACCATTATAGAACTTATTATGATAAACTTAATAGATTTATATTTGCTAGAAAAGATGGGCTTTATTATTATGACATTTTTACAGGTACAGAGTATCGAGATTTATCTCATCTAAACGATGAAGGAGATATAATTATTGTTGAGAAAACTCCTATTTCTATTAATCAAAAAAAGGTATCTAAAGAAACACTTGAAAAGATAGTAGCAGAGTGTAATCCAAATGTTTTAATTATAAAAGAAAGTCCATTACAAAGTATTAAACAACGTTTATTAAGAAAATAGTAGGAATACTATTTTTTTATTTATCTAAACAATACATTTATATATACGAAAGTATGTTTGGTATGCTATAATTAACTAGGAGATGATAAATATGTTTAACTACATAATTGGAACAATAACTGAAGTTACTGCAAGTGGAATAGTAGTTGATAATAATGGAATTGGATATGACATTTTTGTACCTAATCCATATGCTTTTGAAGAAGGAAAAGAATCTAAAGTATATTTATATCATCAAATAACTGAAAATGGACAAGCCTTATTTGGTTTTAAAAATAAAGATGAAAAAGAATTATTCTTAAGACTTATTAATGTAAAAGGACTAGGCCCAAGAATAGCTCTACCAATGTTTGCAACTGGTTCTGTAGATGGAATAATTGATGCTATTGATAGAGAAAATGTTTTATATTTAACTAAATTTCCTAAGGTAGGAGATAAGTTAGCAAGACAAATAATACTTGATTTAAAAGGAAAACTTGCTCCAACTAGTTCAGGTGATATTGTAGATTCTGGTGAACTTGTTGAAGTATTATTAAATCTTGGTTATAAGAAACCTGAGATTAAGAAAGTATTACCTAATATAGATTATTCAAAGAGTCTTGAAGAACAAATTAAAGACGCTTTAAAACAAATGCTTAAATAGGAGATAATATGGAGAGAATAATTGATAATGAAAAACTATCAGAAGATTTTGAAAGTGATCAATTTATAAGACCTCAGACTCTTGATGAATATGTAGGTCAAGATGAAGTTAAAAATAACTTACATGTCTTTATTGAAGCTGCAAAATTAAGAGATGAACCTCTTGATCATGTTTTACTATATGGTCCTCCAGGACTTGGTAAAACAACACTTGCTCATATTATTGCAAATGAACTTGGAGCTAAGTTTAAAACTGCATCAGGTCCTTCAATAGAAAAGTCAGGGGACTTAGCAGCAGTTCTTTCAACTCTTGAACCAGGTGATGTATTATTTATTGATGAAATACATAGATTACCTAAGTTCATAGAAGAAATGTTATATCCTGCCATGGAAGACTTTGAACTTGATATTGTTGTAGGAGGTGAAGGAAGTTCTAGATCGATTAAAATTGATTTACCACCTTTCACATTAGTCGGAGCAACTACTCGTGCTGGAGATGTATCAAGTCCTCTAAGAGATAGATTTGGTATTGTTAATAAACTTAATTACTATACAGATGAAGAATTACAATCAATTGTAAAAAGAACTAGTAGAGTCCTAGAAATGCCTATTAATGATGATGCAGCCATGGAACTTGCTAAACGCTCAAGAAAAACACCAAGAATTGCTAATAGATTATTTAAAAGAGTAAGAGACTTTGCTTTAGTTGATGGAGATAATGAAATTAGTTTTGATTTAACTAAAAAAGCTCTTGATAGATTAAAAGTAGATAACTATGGTTTAGACCAAATAGATATTGAATACTTAACTGCATTAATTGAAAAATTTAATGGAGGTCCAGTTGGTGTTGAAACTATTTCAAGTGCAATTGGTGAAGAAATATCTACTCTTGAAGATGTTGTAGAACCTTTTCTTATGCAAGAAGGTTTTATTAAACGTACTCCTCGTGGAAGAGTAGTAACTGAAAAAGCCTATCAACATATGGGTATTACAGAAGGTAGATTGTTTTAATTAAAGAAATATAGATTATATTTCTTTTTTTATGGATAATATATGTAAATTAATAATTAATTAAAATCTAAATTAAATAATATATTTGCATATTTTGTATAATATAAATAGGATGTGTTTTTATGAAAATTAGTACTAAGTATTTATATCCAGGGATGGAATTAAATGAAGAAATTAAAACATATGAAGGAGACCTTTTTTCTAAGGGTACACTTATTAGTAAAAATATAATAAATACTATTATTAAAAACGATTATAGTGAAATAGATATCTTAATAAGTAATTCTAATGAAACTTTCAATGGGAACTTTAAAGAATACATAAAAAATGCTATTAAAGATAATAATATTGAATTACTTAAATATATTTCTACATTGTTTGAAAGAATCTATCATAATATAAGTTTTAATATAGACTTATCTAAATATACTTCTAAAGAGTATGATTTATATGATCATATTGTTAATATGATAATATTTGCAACAAGAGTTGCAACTCTTTATAACGTTAATGCTCCTAAAGATAAACAAATAGATATAAGTGAACTTGCTTTATCGTGTATGTTATCTAAATATGGTAAACGTTGTAAGAATGAAGAATATTTTAAGAAAACTAGAGAACACATGAACTTTTGGGATAAAGAAAAGTTTCCTAATATAAAAGCAGAAGACTTCTATAAATATAATGATAGAGTTAATACTTTATATGCATACATTTTGCTTGATGAATTTGATATAGATGAAAATGTAAGAGAAAACATCTTACTTTCAAATGAATACTATAATAATCCATCATCTCCTCTTGGAGCAAAACTACTTGATTATGGTTTTTCCTCATATGTAGCATCTTTAATAAGTGTTGCAGATACATATGATATGTTACTTATAGAAGGTGCCTTAAAAGATAAAAATGAACCATTTAAAGAAGTGGTATCAAAGATTAATAAATATGTATCTATTGGATACTTAAATCCTTTCTGGACTAAGTTTATACTATATGATATTCCTCTTTATAAGGAAGGGGATAAAGTAATATTAACTGATTCTACAATTGCTTATGTTAAATTATACGATCCTAAAGATCCTCTTAGACCTAAGATAACAGATAAATCAGGAAATATTATAGAATATAAAGATGATTTAAGAGTATTAAGATTAGTGGATACAAGTTACTAAAACATTTGTAAATACTTAAAAAAAGAAGTATACTAGTGTAACGATTTAAAGGAGAGAAAGACATGAGAACTGATGACTTTGATTATTATTTACCTGAAGAACTAATTGCACAGTCTCCACTTATGGATAGAGACTCATGTAAATTACTTGTTCTACATAAGAATACTGGAGAAATTGAACATAAAGTATTCTCAGATATCATAGATTATTTACGCCCTGGAGATGCTTTAGTAATTAATGATACTAAAGTAATTCCAGCAAGAATAATTGGAGAAAAAGAGGATACTCACGCTGTTATAGAGTTACTTCTTTTAAAAGATTTAGGTAAAGACGAATGGGAATGTTTATCTAAACCTCAAAAACGTTTACATGTTGGAACAACTCTTACATTTGGAGATGGTTCCCTAAAAGCAGAAGTAACGGAAATACTTCCAGATGGTATTACTCATGTTAAATTACTTTATAAAGGTATTTTAATGGAAATACTTGAACGTCTTGGAACTATGCCACTTCCTCCATATATTCATGAAAAACTAGATAAACAAGATATGTATCAAACAGTTTATGCTAAGAATTATGGATCAGCAGCAGCACCAACAGCAGGTCTACATTTTACTCCTGAGTTACTAGAAAATATTAAGAATAAGGGTGTAGAAATAGTACCTGTTACACTTAATGTTGGTCTAGGTACATTTAGACCCGTACAAGTAGAAGATGTAACCAAACATGTAATGCACACTGAAAGTTATGTTTTATCTAAAGCATCATGTGAAAAACTTAATGAAATCCGCTCTAAAGGAGGACGTATTTTTGCTGTTGGTACAACATCAACAAGAGTACTAGAAACTAATAGAAGTAGATTTGATAAGTTTACTCCAGAAGTAAGTGAAACAAATATATTTATTTATCCAGGATTTGAATTTAAAGGAATAGATAATCTTATTACAAACTTTCATTTACCAAAGAGTACTTTAGTTATGCTTGTTTCAGCACTTGCTGGAAAAGATAATATAATGAAAGCCTATAAAGAAGCAGTTGATAATAAATATAGATTTTTCTCCTTTGGAGATGCTATGCTTATAATAGAAGATTAATTTAAAAATAGGTGGTGTTTATATGATTTATAGAAGAGATTTAATTAATAGAAAAACTAATGAAGTAGTAATTAAAAATATTTACTATGTATTTGATCATGAAGAAAGGATATATTATGTAGCAGATGAAATAGCTATACCAGATATTAATCAAATAGTTAATATAATATTTACTTTAGATGAGGATTATAGACCAAACGGAGTAGTTTTTAATGATAGATTTGATGACTATTCATTTTTAGGTGAAAACGTTCAAGAATCTTACAATCAATATAAATCATCACTTATAGAACGTACTAAAGAAACAACATTTAAAAAATATGATAAATATTATGATACGAATGATAAATTTGTAAAATCTAGAAAGAGGGAATTACAAGGTGAAAAGAGAAAAAATGGGCCCGATAAACTATGAATTAATTAAGACTGAAGCACATACTAATGCTAGACTTGGAAAAATAGAAACCAATTATGGTACATATGATACTCCAATGTTTATGCCAGTAGGAACACAAGCAACAGTTAAAACTCTTTCTCCAGAAGAATTAAAAGAAGTTAATTCAGGAATAATTCTAGCTAATACATATCATTTATGGCTTCGTCCTGGAGAGGATATAGTTGATGAAGCAGGTGGATTACATAAATTCATGAATTGGGATGGGCCAATTCTAACTGACTCAGGTGGTTTCCAAGTATTCTCTTTATCTAAACCTAAATGGATTACTGAAGAAGGAGTTAAATTCAAATCACACTTAGATGGAAGAGAATTATTACTTACTCCTGAAAAAAGTATAGAAATACAAAACAAATTAGATTCAGACATTGCAATGTCTTTTGATGAGTGTATTGGTTTTCCTCATACAAGAAAGTATGTAGAAGATTCAGTAGAAAGAACTCTACGTTGGGCAAAACGTGGCAAAAAAGTATTTAATAATCCAAGACAATCCCTATTTGGTATTGTACAAGGTGGAGAATTTGAAGATTTAAGAAAACACTGTGTAGAAGAATTAGTTAAGATGGATTTCGATGGATATTCAATTGGAGGAACAGCTGTAGGTGAACCTAAAGATGTTCAATACAAACAAGTTGAATATTCTTGTAAATACTTACCTAAAGATAAAGTAAGATATCTAATGGGTGTAGGAGATCCAATTGATTTAATTGAAAATGTAATACGTGGTGTTGATATATTTGACTGTGTTGCACCAACAAGACTTGCTCGTCATGGTCATGCACATACAAAATACGGAAAAATAAATATTAAGAATGCTAAGTTTGAAAGAGATTTCACACCAATTGATGAAACATGTGATTGTTATTGTTGTAAAAACTATACTAAAGCCTATATTCATCATTTAATTAGAAGTGAAGAAACATTTGGTCAAAGACTACTTTCAATACATAATATTAGATTCTTAATTAGAATTGCTGAAGACTTAAGAGAAGCAATAAAGAATGATTCTATCCTTGAATACAGAGAAGAATTTATTAAGAATTATTATGATGGTAAAGTACCATATAAAGAAGATTAATTTATCTTCTTTTTTTATTTATTAATGATATAATTACCTTAGAAATAAAAGCATGAAGGAAGATATACGTGAAAAAAGGTCAAAATATAATTACATTCTTACTTGTAATAGGTCTATTAGCTATATTCTTAACAATTAAAGTATATAAAGAATATGATAAAGATTATAAAGCTAAAAGAACTATATCAATTAAGAATCAAATAACATATAAAGCTAAAAGATGTTTTATAGAAAGTAAATGTGAAAATAATTCCACGATAAGTGATTTATATAAAAATGGTTATTTAAAAGATAATATTATTAGTCCTAAAACAGGAAAATATCTAAATTTAGATACTAAGTTACAATATGATAATGGAGTAGTTAAAGTTCTTTGGAACGAAGATGAAATATAAGTATTGCATGAATTAAAAAAACATGCTATACTAACGTTGCTTTGTGAAAAAAGCTAAATGTAATCCGCTGGGAAATGTGTTCTATGATTATGTGGGTGTAATTTAAAAGAAAGGATGGTTTTTTATGAATTTAGTTGATAAAGTAAATGCTAAATCTGTAAGAAAAGATATTCCTGAGTTTCGTGTTGGTAATACTGTAAAAGTAGACTACAAAATTAAAGAAGGTAACAAAGAAAGAATTCAAGCTTTCCAAGGTATCGTTGTAGCTATTAAAGGTGGATCAGTAGGTAAAACATTCACTGTTAGAAAAAAATCTGGTAGTGTTTGGGTAAAAAGAGTTTTCAAAGTAAACTCACCATTAATTGATTCAATCCAAGTAGTTAAAAAAGGTGTAGTTAGAAGAGCAAAACTTAACTTCATTGACAATATGTCAAAGGAATATAACGCTAAAGAAGGAGAATAATATTCTTCTTTTTTTGTTATATAAATTATTTGATAATTTATTAATTCTTTATTAAAATAAAATTGAAAGAAGGAATGTATATGGAAAAACTAGAATATAATGTTAATACTTTACTTGCTATTAAAGAAAAATTAAAGTCTCACAAATATATTAGAGTTGTAGGAGAAGAGTATGCCAATATAGAAGAGTTTAAAAGAAAATTATTACTATTTAGAAAAGGATTCATGCCTTTTAAAACAGTTGTTGATTTTCCTCCTTTATACTATATAATTGATAAAATAATAACTGGTAGTCCAATAGAAAAGGATAACTTCTATACACTTTACCTAAAAAACTCTACAGAAGAAGAACTATATGCATTTCTAGATAAAGAAATTAATAATATTAATTTTGAAGAATTAAATAAAATACACAATAAAGCATTAGAAAATATACAAGTTATTAAACAAGAAAAACCAAATCTATTAAGTAGATTTAAGAAAAGAAAAAAGATAGATTAATTTCTATCTTTTCTTTTTGGTGTTCTTTTTCTTACTTGTAATTCTCTAACTTTTTCTTCAAGTACTTGATCATATTCTTTTCTATCATACTTGCTTAAATCAATTGGTTCTCCAAAGTTAATTTGAAGTCTAGCACCAGGGATATAGCTACCATTTATACCAAATGGAACAAGCTTAGCTTTTCCGAGTAGAGAAATAGTAGGAACACCATTTTTAAAAGGAACATATACTTTATATTTATGAGTTTTTCCTTCAGGGAATATTACAACATTATTCTTTTCTTTTAAAAGATCTACTGCAGTTCTAACAGCTTTTAAATCACTTTTATCTGGATCAATTGGGAAAGTACCAACTCTTGTAAAGAAGTTTTTCCATGATTTATATCTATATAACTTTTTATCTACCATGAATCTTAAATTATCATCTAAAGCTGTAACAAGCAACCAAGAATCTAATATATTTAAATGATTTCCAGCAAATAAATTAACTTCATTTAAATCTACATTTTCAAGACCATTTACTTCAATTCTATATACGAAATTCATAATCTTCTTTACACGACGTCTAAAATTTTTATAGTATTCGATATCATACTCCATAACAAAATCCCCCTAAATTGAGTACTATTATAACATATTTAATTAAACGAGGAAATTTTTATGTATTATTTAACTTTTATCAAAATATGTTATAATTTTATTGGTGATTTAAATGGCTACAAGAAGACGTAGAAAAAATAAAAATAAAGAAGAAGTAAATAATATAAAAGCAGTTGAAGAAACAAAAGAAGAAACTAAAGAAATTGTAGAACTACCTCCTAAGAAAAAACACTCTCAAGAAGAAATAGATGAAACCACTAAAAAAGCTGAAAGAGATACTATAAAAGAAATACTTCCATATATAATAATTATTATATGTGTAATAATTATAAGAACATTTATAGCAACTCCGGTTGATGTAAATGGAGACTCTATGAACCCAACACTAAAAAATGGGGATATTATGCTTCTATATAAATTAAGACTTAAAACAGTAGGTATTAATAGATTTGATATAGTTGTTATAAAAACGGATGATGGAAAGCTAATTAAAAGAGTAATTGGTCTACCTGGTGAAAAAGTAAGATATGAAATTGATGAAGATAATCAAAAAGGTATTCTTTATATTAATGACAAAAAGGTGGAAGAAAACTTCTCAGATGATGCTCATTTAGTTCAAACTTGTAAATTTGTATCAGAGCTATGTGGAGATGGTATAACTGTTCCAGAGGATGAATATTTTGTAATGGGAGATAATCGTGGAAACTCCAAAGACTCAAGAATGCTTGGAACAATAGAAAAAGATGATATACAAGGTATAACATCAATTGTTTTATTCCCATTTAATAGATTTGGTAATGTTAATAAATAATAGAAGAAGTAATTCTTCTTTTTTATTTAATTTATAATATAATTATAATGAAGGTGAGAGAGTGGACGAGAAAATAAAACAAATACAAAAAATAATAGATGAATCAGATAATATAGTATTCTTTGGAGGTGCAGGTGTTTCTACAGCATCAGGTATTAAAGATTTCAGAAGTGTAGATGGCTTGTATTCTATTAAATATAAGTATCCTCCCGAAGAAATGTTAAGTATTGATATGTTAGAAAGAAATCCTAAAGACTTTTATGATTTTTATAAAACATATTTAAACTGTTTGGATGTTGAACCTAATGTGACGCATTTCTATTTGAAGTCACTGGAAGATAAAGGTAAATTAAAGGCAGTAGTTACTCAAAATATAGACGGACTTCATACTAAAGCAGGATCTACTAATGTTCTTGAAATACATGGAACAATTTATAAAAACTATTGTATGAAATGTGGTAAAAAATATAAACCTGAATATGTATTTAATAGTGAAGGTGTTCCTACATGTGAATGCGGAGGTATTATTAGACCTGAAGTAACTTTATATGGGGAGGCCTTACCACCTGCATTTGATGAAGCTATAAGAGCAATAACTTATGCAGATACATTAATAGTTGCCGGTACATCTCTTTTGGTTTATCCTGCAGCTAATCTAGTAAGATACTTTGGAGGTAAACATCTAATACTAATTAATAAAGAAAAAACTCAATATGATGATATAGCAGAAATAACTGTGCATGGAGATATGAAAGACATATTTAGTAAATTAAAATAAAGCACATTTCAAACTGAGTATTTAAACTCAGTTTTTATTAGTTTTAAAAAATGAAAATTGTTTTCAATTTATTATTGACTATATTTTTACATTAACATATAATACAAAATGAAAATTATTTTCGATTTAAGGAGACACATTATATGAGAACAGAAACATATAAGACTAAACAAAAAGAAAGTATTAATACAGTTATAAAATCACTAAATAAAGATTTTACAATCAAAGACTTATATACAAAACTAAATTCAAGTGTTGGTCTAACTACACTTTATAGATATGTAGATAAACTACTAGAAGAGGGAAGAGTAATTAAACTAGATGATACTCATTACCAATATCTAGAAGAGTGTGAAGAAACTAATCACTTCTATTTAAAATGTACATCATGTGGATCTCTTATTCATATTGATTGTGACTGTGTAAATGACTTATTTAGTCATATTACAAGTAATCATGACTTTTTACCAGAAAGTAAAAATATAATTATAAATGGTACATGTAAATTATGTGGAGGCAAATAATGATAGACGTATTACTAGATGCTTTAATGGATACTTTAAAAATAGTTCCATATTTATTCATAACATATCTAATATTAGAGTTATTTGAACATAAACTAAATAAAAAAACAGAAAATGCTATAACAAAATATAAAGCTGCTGGTCCAATTGCTGGGGGTATCCTTGGTGCTCTTCCTCAATGTGGATTTGGAGCTATGTGTGCAAGTTTATTTTCTTCAAAAGTAATTACAGTTGGTACTTTAATAGCTGTATTCTTATCTACAAGTGATGAGATGCTACCAATTATGTTAGGAGAAAAAACAAATATTAAAACTCTTTTACTTATTATTCTATTTAAAGCAGTAATAGGTATTATAATTGGTTTCTTAGTAGATTTATTTATAAATAAAAAGACTGATAACAAAAAAGAAAAAATACATGAAATATGTGAACATGATCATTGTGATTGCAATCATCATGGAATTATTTTATCAAGTATAAAACATACTTTAACAGTAACTTTATTTATACTAGCTGCTAATGTAATAATTGGTTTACTAATAATGTTTATAGGAGAAGATGCTATATCAAATATACTACTTCAAAAGAATATTTTAGTATATTTACTAGCTAGTTTAATAGGTTTAATACCAAACTGTGCAGCATCAGTTATTATAACTGAATTATACTTAGGTGGTTTTATTACTATAGGTGTTACAATGGCTGGCTTATTAACCGGATCAGGAATTGGACTATTAATGTTATTTAAAACAAATAAAAATTTAAAAGAAAATATGACTATATTATCAATAGTATATTTATCTGGAGTTATAATTGGATTCCTAGTAGACTTATTTATTTAAGTCTACTTTTTTGTAAAGGAAAGCATAATAATAAACAAAACGGCATATTTATTGCTATAATACTATTAATAGGGAGTGATATATATGCAAGAAAATTATAATAATGCAAACTTAGAAGTTGATAGAGAAAAATTAGAAAACTATAAAAAAGTTAAAAAAGGATTTGGAATAGCTAAAGCTGCAGTAGATACAGTTGGTACTATTGCTACAATTGTACTTGTTGCAATTCCTATGGATGGACCAGTTGGAGAATTAATTGCTCTTGCAGCAACTGGAGTATTACATGGACTAGTCGCTGGAGCAGAAAAGATATATGATGCAGCAATGGATATACCAAACCCAAATACTGATGTAGCTGATAATATAAATGATATAAATAATACTATAGCTGAGAATTCAGAAAACATAAGAAAAGTAATAAGTGCTGTACAAAAATTTACGCCAGCAAGTGAAGGAAGATCAAGATAATATGGATAATGTAAGAGAATATATTGATGAAAATGGTAATAAAATAACAGTAGAAGTAATTGAAACTTTTAGATTACCTAATTTAAATAAAACATTCATGGCTTATACTTTAAATGATGATGGACTTTCTTCTAAAGTTACAGTTCGTTTTGTTGAAATACTTGATGTTGAGTCATCTACACCACATATTAAAGCTGTAGATGATAGAGATGTTGAAGCAGTGCAAACTGCCTTTAAAACATTACTAGGTTAAGAGCATATTATATGCTCTTTTTTTATTAAACAAGTGTTGATTATTTTCTTTTGCTATCATATAATAATTACCTGAGGTGATAATATGGATAAAAGAATAGAACAATCACAAAAAAGAATAAAAGAGACTTTTATAAGTTTACTTGAAAAGAAAGACATTAGTAAAATAACTGTAAGTGAAATCTGTAAAGATGCTAAAGTTAATCGTGCAACATTTTATAAATACTATGAAGATCAATATGATTTATTAAATAAAATACAAACTGAGTATATTAATCAATTAAAAAACATACCACCATCAGCTGGTAAGAAAATACACCTTTTTGTAACTGAAATTCTTGATATTATCTATAAAAATAGAAGAGAAGTAGAAATGTTTAGTAAGGTAAGTGGTATTTATTTCTTAAACCCATTTGTGGAAACATGTTATAACATTTGTTATGATCTATGGAAAACACGTAATCCAAAACTAAGTGATGATGAAATATCTAGAGCAGTAGTATTTTTATTTAATGGTTCACTTGGAGTAATTGCTTGGTGGATGGCAAGGGACTTCAAAGATGACAAAGATGAAATAGCTCAAATAATTGAAAACTTATCTTATCGTGGTATAAAAAATACTTTAAAACTTTAAAGTATTTTTTTATTGGTTAAATATGCTATAATCATGATTGTAGGTGATAAATATGGGATTAAAAGTAAAAAACGTATGTAAGTCATACGGAAATAAACGTGTAGTTAATAAGATATCCTTTGAACTTGAAAAACCAGGTATATTTGGTTTACTTGGAACAAATGGCGCTGGTAAAACTACAACTTTAAGAATGATTCTAGGTATTTTAAATAAAGACGAAGGTGAAATATCTTGGAATGATTCTCCAGTTAATAGAAAAAATATCAATTTTGGTTATCTTCCTGAAGAAAGAGGTCTATATCCAAAATCAATAATAATGAATCAATTATTATACTTTGCTGAATTAAAAGGAATGAGTAAAGAAGAAGCTACTAAGTCTATCAATAAATGGGCTAAAATTCTTCAAGTAGAAGAGTATTTAAAAGTAACTCCTGAAAAGCTATCTAAAGGTAATCAACAAAAGATTCAATTTATGATAGCAATTATTCATGATCCTGATTTAATAATTTTAGATGAACCTTTCAGTGGTCTAGACCCAGTTAACTCATCAATTATTAAAGATGTAATTATAGATTTAATTAAAAAAGGTAAATATATTATTATGTCTGCTCATGAAATGCATACGATTGAAGAATTCTGTACAGATTTACTTATTCTTAATAAAGGTAAAACTGTTTTACAAGGTAATTTAAAAGAGATAAGAAATTCTTATCCTGCTAATAAGTTATTTATAGAAACAGAAGAAGATATTTCTAAGTTTATTAAGAGTAATAAATTAAAACTAATAAAAGAACACGATAATATCTATGAAATATCAATAAATGAGGAAAAAGAAGCTCATAAGTTAATTAAAGATTTAATAAGTAAAAATATATTGATTAATAGATTTGAAATTGCTAAACCATCTTTAAATGATATATTCATAGAAAAGGTAGGTGAGTAATATGAGAGATACATTTATAGTTGCTAAGTATACAATTAAAGAAATGCTTAGAAGAAAATCATTCATTATTACTACTATAATTATTCTTTTAATGATTGTTTTAGGATTTAATATTCCTAATATAATTGAAAGTTTTAATTCAAGTGAAGAAGACGAAGGATTAAATACTACATTAGTACAAGACTACGATAATGTATTTGGTTCAGCTTTTAATGAAGATATAAAGTTCCCATCAAATGTAGTTCAAAAAACTGATCTAAGTATTGATGAGTTAAAGAAAAAGGTAAACGATGAGGAAATAGAAGATGCTCTTATTATTAATTTTGATGAGGAATCTAAAACAGTAAAATATGAGTACATTGTTAAAGATGCAACATATATATCTGGACTACCTAGTGAATTAGAAGAAACTTTAAAAGAACTATATCAATATAATAAAATCTCATCATTTGGTTTAGAAGATGAAAAAATAGAATCTTTATATCCAAATTATGAAACAACTGTAACAGCAGTAGAAGAAGAACCTAAAGGTAATATATTCTTAATGATGTTATTATCAATTGTATTATTCTATGCTATATACTTTAATGCATTCCAAGTAAGTTCATCTATTACAACTGAAAAGACTAGTAAGATAATAGAAACAATTGCAACATCTACTAGTCCAACTAATATTGTAATTGGTAAAACATTAGGAACTGGATTTGTTGGTTTAGTTCAATTAATGTTAATAGTTGGAACTGCTTATATAAGTGCATTCTCATTCATGGATAAAAACCTACTTAATAGTATGCTTGATACATCTACTTTAACTATTGGTTTTGCATGTATTCTATTTGCATATTTTATACTAGGATATTTATTCTATTCATTTATATATGCTCTAACAGGATCTACAGTATCTAAACCAGAAGATGTACAAACTGCAAATCAGCCTGTTGCTATTATTACAGTAATTGGTTTCTATTTTGCATATTTCACTTTAATAAATCCAACAAGTACTCTAAATAGTATTGCAGCAATCGTACCTTTATCAAGTCCATTCTGCATGCCTTTAAGAGTTATGATGGGCTTATCTAGTACAGGAGAAATAATTACATCTCTAGTAGTATTAGCATTAACAAGTGTACTAATAGCATATATTTCAATTAGAATATACACAAATGCTATTCTTAACTATGGTTCTAGATTAACTATAAAAGATTTAGTAAAAATGTTTAAACAAAGATAGATTTTTAAATCTATCTTTTTATTTGACAATTGAATATTACTTTTTTATAATAAAAAACACTTAGAAAGAAGTGTTTATTTATGAAAATATATAATGTTAGAATAGATAAGTTTGAAAGTATTCTTCATAGTGAATATAGTTATAAATTCATATATGCTGATAATACTTCAAGAAGAATTGAATGTATTAAAGTTGATGGTAAGTACTATGATATTAAAACAGGTCTTCCTTACGAATTTATTAAGGACGAAGATAATAAATTTATTACTAATCCTAAAGAAGTAAAAGAAAATGTCTTTTATGCAGTAGATGTTCGTCCTATGTCAAGTGAAGACTCAGTAGTAGAACATATTGTTAATCAAGTAAGAGCAAAACGTGTATTATCTAGAATTAAAAAGAATAAGTAATTAGAGTTAGAAATAACTCTTTTTATTTTAAAAAAATCTAATAAGTTATATAATTAACATGAGGAGATTTTATGAAAAGATATAATGGTTTATTTGTAAAAACATATAGAGATTTTAAAAATAAGAGGCTTATTCATAGTTTTAAGTATGCATTCTCAGGTATTGGTTCTGCATTTTTGTCAGAAGCTAATATGAGAATACATGTGTTAGTAATGATACTTGTAATACTAGCAGGAGTTTTATTAAAGATATCAACTCTTGAGTGGATTATATGTATAGCTTTATTTGGATTAGTAATATCAGCAGAATTATTTAATACTGCAATAGAATATGTAGTAGATATTGCATCCCCTGAAAAGCAAGAAAAAGCACGTCTTGCAAAAGATATTGCAGCTGGTGCAGTACTTATTACAGCAATTGCTGCTGCAATAATAGGACTAATAATTTTTCTACCTAAAATAATTAATTTATTCAATAATTAGTAAAATATGATAGAATAGATTCTATTAGGTGGTGATGATATGGGTTATTATAAAGATTTATCGGTTCTAACTGGTGAAAATGGTGTAAAAATTAAGCCAGGAAAACTCATAAAATCTTCAAGAGTAAGCAAATATAAAAGCAAAGCTCTTAAATTAAAAAAGATTGTAGACCTTAGAACACCAATGGAAATAAAACATCAACCTGATCATTACACAAGTTCAACTACTTATAAAAATATCCCTATGTTTGATATGAGACTAACAGGTATTGAATTTGATAAAAATACTATCCTAAATGAACTAAATAATATAAGTACTATTGAAGAAGCTTATATTGAAATGGTTACAAATAAAAAATATGTAAATAATTTAAGTAATATAATAAAAGAAATTATTTCATCAGAAGAATTCCCAGTTTTATATCACTGTACTCAAGGAAAAGATAGAACAGGAGTAACTACATTTGTTCTTTTATCTATTCTTGGATTTGATAAGAAAACTATAATAAAAGATTATCTATCTATTAAAGATATGAATAGAGTTAAGTCTAACTTAGCATTCTTATTTGTATTATTAATAAAAAGAAACTTAAAAACAGCTTATAAAATAAAGAATTTTCTACGTGCCGAAGAAAAATTTATACAAGCAGCCATTGATGCAATAGAAGAAACATATGGTTCAACTGAAAACTTTATAGCAAACGCTTTAAATATATCAGATGAGGAAATAACTACATTTAAAAATAAAGTTTTAGAGAAAAAGAACAAGTAAAGAAGCAAAAAATTGCTTCTTTTTAGTTTGCAAATTACTATAAAAGAAAGTATAATTTTTACGTGGTGATGTAATATGTTAGGCTTATACTTAAGCATAATTATATTAATTGTTTTAATTGTTTCTTTGATTCTTACTCAAGGACATACATCTTACTTTAGATTTGCCATCAAAGTATGGGTAGTATTAATGATAGTAGAAGGTACATTATTTAATTTAAGTTACTTTACTACTAAAAATTATAAAGAAATTAATATTACTAACTTTGAAATAGCAGAAGGAATTAGAATTAATAACGATAATAGTTTAACTGTTATTGATACAAAATATAGATATATAGACATAAAGAATATTAATGAACATTTAGATAATATTTATATTAAGCTATCTAATGCTAATGAAAAAGATACAAAAATGAATATAGCATTTGGTTTTACAGATGCTGCTAATTCTAAATTTAAAAGTACTCCTGCAAGAGATGTCTTACTAAAAGATAATCTAGGAGAAACTATTAAACTAAATCTAGTTGGTAAAACAAAGAAATTTAGAATCTACTTCAATGGAGCAGAGAACTTTAATTTTAGAATAGATAAGATATCATTTAATAAGCCTGTAGAATATAATTTCTCAGCTATTAGAATCATGGTTATATTTCTATTTATTTCTCTTCTTTATGCACTTAAGAATAGTCAAATATTTAAATATAACTTACAAGATAAGAGAAGTAAAAAACATATTATTACAGCTTTAATTTTACAAATTGTATTCTTTACTTGTATGTTTCCTATGAATGGTTACTTTATAGCAGAAAATTTTGAAGAAACTGCTCCTCAAAGAAACCAATATAAACTACTTGCAGAAAGTTTAAGTAAAGGTAAAGTAGAACTAGATGTAAAACCTAGTCAAATACTAAAAGATTTAAAAAATCCTTATGATACAAAACAAAGAAAAGATGCTTTCCAAGATACTGAAGATACGTATTTGTGGGATGTAGCTTTCTTTAATAATAAATACTATGTTTATTTTGGTGTGGCACCAGTTATAATTTATTATTTACCTTTTTATTTAATAACTGGAACACACATTAAAACATGTATATGTGACTATATAACAGGTATATTACTAGTAATAGGTATATTTATACTTATTAAGAAAATAGCTTCTATTTGGTTTAAAAATACTTCTTTAGGTACATATCTATTCTTAACTTTAATGATGATTAATGGATGTGGTCTAATGCAAGTATTTGGACGTCCTGATCACTATTTCTTACCAATAGTAATGGGTGTAACATTTGCTGTATATGGTTTAATTAGCTGGTTAAAAGCCTATGAAACAGATAAGTATAGATATTATTTTCTTGGAAGTTTGTGTATGGCATCTATTGCAGCCTGTAGACCTCAGTTATTACTTGCTGCATTCCTTTCAATTCCTTTATTTATAGGTAAGTTGAAAGAAGGAATATTTAGTAAAAAGAATATAAAAAGATATATAGCATTCTTAACACCATTTATTATGATTGCTATACCTTTGATGTATTATAATTATATCCGTTTTGCATCCCCATTTGATTTTGGTGCTAATTATAACTTAACAACAAATGATATGACTAAAAGAGGTTGGGTATTTAGAAGAATTCCTTTAGGTTTATTCTATTACTTATTTAATCCTATTAACTTTAGTTTAAAATTCCCATTTGTATATAGAACAGCCTTACAAACTAATTACATGGGTACAACTATATATGAGAACATGGGAGCTGGTTTCTTAATAACTAATGCTGTTACTTTATGTGCATTTACAATATTTAATAAGAGTAAGAAATTTAAAGATAAGACTCCATGGATTGTTGGAACACTTTGTACAATATTTGCTGTAGTAATAATGATAGTAGATACTCAGATGGCAGGAATATTACCTAGATATTTCTTAGACTTTGGTTTCTTCTTATATATTGCTGCGATTATTAGTATATTTGCATCCAATAAAGAAATAAACTCAGACGAGAAGTATTTAAAGATATTAAAAATCCTATTAGTATTCTTAGTAGTATATAATGTATTATTTCAATTAAGTGATAGCTTAATGGTTAAATATGGATATTATTACTATGTAAGATCATTATTTGAATTGTGGGCATAAGAGAGAATTTTATTCTCTCTTTTTTTGTAAAAGTCAAGTCTTATATTTTTAAAACTAGTATGATACTATTTAGGAGGATAGGAGGTTAAATAAATGATAGGTACAAAGGGAGATCAGTTTGCAAAACAAACAATTGAAAAAATTTTAAGGGATGGAACATGGGATAAAAACCCACGTCCTCATTATGAAGACGAATATAATGGTATATATTATCCACTTGATAGAACTATCGTAACAACAGATAATAAAGAAATTTATTTACAAGATAATCAAATAATAGCAAGCGATAAAGACGGTATTATTACAGTTCATACACCTGCTCATACAAAGTCAATCAATCATATCGAAGTAACTTATGACTTACATAAGGGAGAATCCCCACTTATAACAAGAAGACCGATTGCAACACAGACAGCCTGGGCAGAGCTTCTTTGGATTTTCCAACAAGAAAGTAATGACTTAGTTGAGTTTGATAAACTACTTGGTAAAAACACTTGGATAACTGACGGGGAAATCTTTAACTGGTGGAAAAAATGGGCACTAAGAAATCAAGATGGATCATACAAGTTAAATAGAAAAGGACATCCTTATATTGGTGCTTGTTATGGAGGAACTGTTCATGATCATAAGTTAATGAAAGACTTCATGCATGAAATGGCTGAAGATCCAGATAGCAGAAGACATCAAATAGATCTATGGCAAGTTGATGATTTTAGAAAGCCTCATGCTTTAAAGCCATGTGCATTCCTTACTGAATGGAATGTTCGTCATGAGAAAGATGGAAAAGACTATCTAGATTTAAAACTAGTTCAACGTAGTAGTGATTTCATGACTGCTGGCTGTATTAATCAAATTCAATATGTTGAATTACAATATGCTATTGCTCGTCACTTTGGTTATAAAGTAGGAAGATTTACTTGGTCAGTAGATAATGTTCAAATATATGATAGACATATCAAACAAGCAGAAGAACTAATCGAAAGAGAACCAATTGATTGTGAACCAGCAATCTGGGTAAATGAAGCTAAAGATGACTTCTATGATTTAAAACCAAAAGATGTTAAGGTAGTAAATTATCCAAGAGAAAAGATTCTAAAGAAAAATCCTCAAATGGATTTACCATTGGCAGTATAATATATGAGTAATATAACAATAATTGCAGCAATTGGTGAGAATAGAGAACTAGGCAAGAATAACTCATTAATATGGTATTTACCTGAGGATTTAAAGTTCTTTAAAAGTGTAACTATGAATCATCCTGTTATCATGGGTTACAATACGCTTTTAAGCCTTCCTAAAAAGTTACCTGGAAGACCATATATAGTACTTACATCTAAAGATTTAAAAAATGTAGACTATAAAGTAGTACATTCAATAGATGAATTACTCGAATATGTAGAAACACTTGATACAGAAGTCATGGTAATAGGTGGTTCATCAGTTTATAAAAGTATGCTTGATTATGCAAACACTTTATATTTAACAGAAGTAGAAGCAAGCGATAAGGAAGCTGACTGTTTTTTTCCTGAATTCAACAAAGATGAATGGAATATTGAAACACTATCTAGTCATGAGTCTCCTGATGGTATAAAATATAAACATAGGAAATATACTAGGTAGGTGAGGGAATGTTTTATAAAACAATAAGTGGTAGAACTATCACATTTCTAGGTTGTGAAAAGTCTCCAAATGTAAAAGTTAAAAATGATAACTTTAAAGGTATTAATAGTCTAGAAGAACTATTTAAAATACTATTAGAGTCTGGTTGGACAAAAGACACTGTCTCTAATTATTATAGGGATAAATATAATAGAGACATTAATCCAACAGAAGGTCAGTGTACTATAACAGGTATACTTGTTCAAGAAATCTTTGGTGGAGTTATAAGAGAAGTTAAAGTTGGAGAAGGATACCACACATTTAATGAAATAAATGGACACTTTTACGACTTAGCAAAAGATCAATTTGATATAAAAGGTATAAATATAGATTATACAAATACTAATATACTTAGTAGAGAAGAACTATTAAGTAATGAAGATATAAATAGAAGATATAATATTTTAAAGAATAATGTTTTGTCTTCTTTAAATAAGTAATTTTGAAGAAATAAAAAAGGAACAATCAAGTTCCTTTTATTTTTTATAAATAATAGCTGTCGGAATAGGTCTAGTTTTATGTTCAAGACTAGCATTAATCGGGGTATTAATCATCTTATTATTTTCGATCATTACACTTGAAGTTCCTCCATCTAAAGCAATTGCATTAATTGCTCCATAGTTATATAAAATATCAGCAACTTCAACTATTGAGGCCCCTCCTGTTCTAAATTCATTTGTATCTATTACAAGCATTAAAATGACTCCATCTTTTCTTTGACCAATTGCTGTTCTTGCAGTAACTCCAAATCCACCATTACCTTCCATATAAGTTTTTTCTCCATTAAGTATAAGAATAGGAGTAGAAGTAACAGCATTAATAACACCATCATCTAGTATTTCTTTAGCACTTTTATGCTTATATAAAGACATAACACCATCTTTGTTAAAACCAACTACAGCTAAATTATAATACTCATAATCAGTTATAACCTCACCATTAACTATTGTTACTCCTTCTGGGTTACCACCAAGACTTGATCCTGCTGGGTCAATAAACCTTCCTCCATTTATGGCAACTAAAGCATCTAATCTCCGAGCCATATCTATTACATATTCTCCAGAGTTAAGGGCATATTTAGATAAGGCTACTTCTATTTTACTTGGGTTATATATTGCAGCCAAATAGGCATTTGCTTTTCTATGTTTAAACTTAATTATTCTGTATTCTTCATTATCTTTTAAATTATCAAATAACTGTTTTTCGTATTCATTAGTTTCATCATATTTAATATCTCCTGAGAGAGTTACCAAACTATCATCAACATCATCATTTGGTTCAATATAAAAGTTTTTATCTAATACATTCTTAATAGTTGCCTCATTATAAAAGAATTTAGTTATGTATTGATGACGCATAGTATTAATAGAAGTTGTTATTAAAAAATCTCTTATATTGTTAATTGGTCCATATAAAAGAAATAAGAATATAAAACTAATAAGATATATAAATATACTAAATATATTAAAAAGATGCTCACGTGCTTTAAAAACAAGTAAAAAAGCTATAATAAAAAGTAGTAATGCACTTATATTAAAAAGAGTATAACTACTGTTAGCCCCAATTACAATAAATACAAATAAACAAGAAATAATTATATTTAATAACCTATACTTCATAATAATCACATGATAATTATAACATATAAAGATTTATTAAACTTGATAAATATCTTATAATTAAATAGGTGATTGTATGAAGACCATCATAATTGGAGATATACATGGTTGTATTGAAGAACTAAAAGAACTAATAACTCTAGTTAACTATAAATTAGAAGATAAACTTATTTTACTAGGTGACTATATAGACCGAGGTCCATCTTCTCTTAAAGTTTTAGAATACATTAAAGAGTTAAAAAATAATAGTAATAATGTATATTTACTACTAGGTAATCATGACTATCGTTTTATAAATGATAATATTATGTTTATAGATAATATTGCTTGGATACTAACAGGTAAATATAAAACTTTAAAAGATATAGGAGATAGGGAAGAAGAGTATAAAAAATGGTTAAAGAAAAATACCATTAAGTATTATGAAGATGAGGCTTTTCAATGTGCTCATGCATCTATAAAAAAAGAAAAAATAAAGAATAATTCTCTTTATACACTTATATATGATCACTTCTCATCTAAAGCAAACACTTACTCAGGTCGTCTTACTATCGTAGGGCACTCATCAATGAAGGAACCTAGATATTATCCTGGTGAAGGTAAAAAAATAGAGTTCTTAAAGTATGATTTGGAGTATGTTTTACCTAAGAAAGGTATAATTCACTTAGACACAGGATGTGTATATGGTAATAAACTAACAGCAATGATAATACAAGATAACAAATTTGTGTTAAAATATATAAGCAGGAAAGCAGGGTAGGTATGGATGAATTAAAAATACCAAGACATATTTCTATTATCATGGATGGAAATGGTCGTTGGGCAACTAAAAGAGGATTAAAAAGAAGTGAAGGTCACTTAGCAGGAAGTAAGATGCTTGAACGTCTTGCACTTCATGCAATTGACTTAGGAGTAGAAGTATTAAGTGTATATGCTTTTTCTACAGATAACTTTAAAAGAAGTGAAGAAGAAGTAAATTATTTAATGAATCTATTTATTAAAATGTTTAAGTCTAAATTTAAAACACTTAATAAAAAAGGTATAAAAGTAACTTTCTCTGGAAGAAAGGAACCTTTAAGAGAAGATGTGTTAAAGTCTATGGAAAGTATTAAAGAATTAACTAAAAATAATACTAAAGGTACTTTAAATATATGTCTTAACTATGGAGGACAAGAAGAAATAGTTGATGCTATTAAGAAAATAGTAAATGATAAAGTAGATATTAATACTATTGATAAAAATACTTTATACAAGTATTTATATAATGATTTACCTCCAATAGACTTACTTATTAGAACAAGTGGTGAATTAAGAGTATCTAATTACATGATTTATGAAATGGCTTATTCAGAGTTTTATTTCACAGATACACTTTTCCCAGACTTTGATGAAGCTGAACTTGATAAAGCAATCGAAGCTTATAATGGAAGAGATATTAGACTAGGTGGTAATAGTAAAAAATAGGTAGAAATTTATTCTACTTATTTTTTTATATGTTAAAATA
>DJYF01000057.1 GCA_002450035.1 Caryophanales bacterium UBA6985
GCCGATGTTGATGGTGCTCATATTAGAACATTATTATTAACACTATTCTATAGATTCTTTAGACCAATAGTTGAAGGTGGATACGTTTATAGTGCTCAACCTCCACTATATAAGGTTACATATGGTAAAACTACTAAACTTGCTCAAAGTGATGAACATTTAGCACAAATATTAGCTGAAATTCCAGAAAAGTATCAAAACTCTAAGATTATTAACCGTTTCAAAGGTTTAGGAGAAATGGATGCTATGGAATTAAGAGAAACAACTATGAGTGCAAAATATCGTACATTAAGACAAGTAACAGTAGAGGATGCTATGGCAGCAGACAGTGTATTTGATTTACTTATGGGTGATGAAGTAGAACCTAGACGTAAGTTCATTGTTGAAAATGCTCATTACGTTGAAAATTTAGATTTCTAGGAGGTATAACATGGAAGAAGAAAACAGAATTGATGAATTAGAAGAATTAGAAGAAACTCCAGAAACTACTGAAACACCTATTGAAGAAGGGGTTGTAGAGGAAATACCTGAAGAAAATAGAATAGTTACAAAAGACGTTGTAGCAGAAATGAAAGATTCATTTCTAGATTACTCAATGTCAGTTATAGTAGCTCGTGCATTACCTGATTTAAGAGATGGTTTAAAACCAGTTCATAGAAGAATACTATATTCAATGTATGAAAATGGTATTACACCAGATAAACCTCATAGAAAATCAGCAACTACTGTTGGTAATGTTATGGGTACATACCATCCACATGGTGACTCTTCAATTTATGAAGCATTAGTAAGAATGGCTCAACCATTTAGTTATAGATGCCCATTAATCGATGGTCATGGAAACTTTGGTTCAATGGATGGAGACGGAGCTGCAGCAATGCGTTATACAGAAGCGCGTCTTGAAAAATTATCATTAGAGTTACTTAGAGATATTAGAAAAGATACAATTGATTTTGTACCAAACTTTGATGCTACTACTAAGGAACCAGTTGTTTTACCTTCTAGATTCCCAAATGTACTAGTAAATGGTACTATGGGTATTGCTGTAGGTATGGCGACAAACATTCCTCCACATAACTTAAAAGAAGTTATAAATGGATGTGTAGCAGTAATAGATAATCCTGAAATTACTACTTTAGAACTAATGGAAATAGTAAAAGGACCTGATTTCCCAACTGGAGCAATTATACTTGGTAACTCAGGTATCAAACAAGCGTACGAAACAGGAAGAGGAACTATTACTATAAGAGGTAAGGTTGCTATTGAAGAACATGGTGGTCATCAACAAATCATCATTACTGAATTACCTTACCAAGTTAATAAGAAAGAATTCCAACAAAAGATCGCAGAACTTGTTAGAGATAAAGTAATAGATGGAATATCTGATCTACATGAAGAAACTAACCTAGAAAATGGTGTTAGAATTGTTATTACTCTAAAGAAAGATGCCAACGCAAACGTAATTTTAAATAATCTATATAAGAGCACACAATTACAAACAACATTTGGTGTTACATTACTTATGTTAGACGAAGGTGTTCCTAAGATTCTAAATTTAAGAGACATCTTAATTAAATATACTAATTTCCAAAAAGAAGTTATTATTAGAAGAACAAGATACGATCTAGCTAGAGCAGAAGAAAGAGTTCATATTTTAAATGGACAAAAGATTGCTATAGATAATATCGATGAAGTAGTTCAAATAATTAAAACATCTAAAGATGATCAAACAGCAAAGAATAAGTTATCTGAAAGATTTGGATTAGATGATATCCAAACAGAAGATATCTTACAAATGCGTTTAAGAAAGCTTACTGGTCTTGAAAAAGACAAGATTGAAGCTGAAATTAAGGATTTAATGGAAAAGATAGCAGATTATAATGATATTCTTTCAAGTGATGCTAGAGTAAGTGAAATAGTTAAACAAGAAATGTTAGATATTGCTAATAGATATGGTGATGAAAGACGTACTTATATCGATATGACAGCAATTGATTTCATCGAAGATGAGTCACTTATTCCAGAAGAAAATATCATGATTCAATTAACTGAAAAAGGATATATTAAGAGACTTGCTACAGACACATACAAGACACAAAATCGTGGTGGTGTAGGTGTTAAAGGTATGTCTACAAATGAAGATGATTATGTTAAATTCTTAATCAATTCTTCTACACATGATTGGGTATTCTTCTTTACTAATAAAGGTAGAGTATATAGACTTAAAGGATATGAAATACCAGTATATAGTAGACAAGCTAAAGGGTTACCAATCATTAACTTACTTCAAATTGAAAAAGATGAAAAGATTAGTTCAATTATTAATGTTAAACAAGAAAATGATAGTAAATATTTAATATTTGCTACTAAAGATGGTCTAGTTAAGAAAACTGCTGTAGAAGAATACGACAGTATTAGAAAATCTGGTAAGATTGCTATAACATTAAAAGAAAATGATGAATTAATTAATGTTCAATTAACAGATGGTACTTATAACGTAATATTAGGTTCTTCAAACGGAAGAATGGTAGTATTTAATGAAAATGATGTAAGACCAATGGGTAGAACAGCAACTGGTGTAAGAGGTATTAATCTTACAGATGATGCTACATGTATAGGTATGGATATAGCTCATGACAATGATAACTTACTAATCGTTACTAAGAATGGATATGGTAAGAAGACATTTATAAGTGAATATAGACTTACTAAACGTGGATCAAAAGGTGTTACAGCTATTAATGTAACAGAGAAAAATGGTCCAATGATATCATTTAATAGAGTTATAGATGGATTAGATTTATTAATTATTACTGAATCAGGTATGATTATTAGATTACCAATTGAACAAGTATCTCAATTAGGAAGAGTTACTCAAGGTGTAAGACTAATAAACTTAAAAGATGAACAATATGTTTCAACAATAAGTTTAACTGAAAGAGAAGAAAATGTTGATAACTCAGAAGATATTGACGATGAATCTGAAGAAGTTGATGAAAATAATGAAGAGATCAATGAATAATTGATCTCTTTTTTAATTTAAAAGTGTAAAGTAAAATATTTCCCGGGAAATAAAAAATAACCACTTTTTGCTTAAAAAGTAGTAGTTTTGAACAAAAAATGTTAGAAAATAGATAAAAATAAGACAAAAATGAAGAAATTTTAAAAAAAAGAAAAACTTACTTTACACTTTTATTTATGAACAATGTTTCACGTGAAACTTTTATATGCGTGAAATAAAATATAAACATATGTAGGGACGGAGAAAAACTTTTTATATATAATAAGAGACAATATATCTGTAATAATTAATAATTATTTAATATTAGGTTTTACAATTATATCATTTTAGTAAAATTAGAATTTTAGAGAATATATATGATTGTTTATTATTGAATAGTTTTAAACAATGTTTCACGTGAAACATATTAAATGCGTGAATTAAATATAAACAGAAAAAGGGGACGGAGAAAAATGTTTATTATGATTTAAAGAGCTGTGTTCTCTTACTATATGATATAAAGATATACTTTATAAATGACTCTTTATAAACTTAATAAGATTAGATTATTAACTTATTTATTCAATGATATAAGCAATCAATTATGAACAATGTTCCACGTGAAACATAAAATGCGTGAACTATATATAAACAAAAGATAGAGACGGAATAAACGTTTATAATTAAAAATACACATCATTACGATTTTTATTAATATTCAGAATAAACCGGTTACTATCGTATGTATGATTTAACAATCACTTATATTGTTTAATATCACAAACTTATTAACAATGTTTCACGTGAAACATTTGAATGCGTGAAACAAATATAAACAACAAAAAGAGACGGAGTAAACGACTTTTTTGTATTATCTAATAATGATAAAAATAAATAGAATATATAAAAAGAAAAAATATTATAACAAAATTCAGAATACTAAATTTATAAGTAGTAGTTTATAAACAAAAAATGTTTCACGTGAAACATTAAAAAACACATCAAATATTTGATGAATTTAAATAAATAATTACTTACAAAACAAAAGAAAAAATAGAAGTTAACATAATACCATAAAAAGTGATTTTTCAACATAAAAAAATATTGATTATAGAACTTAATATGTTATAATGAATATGCGCAACAGTTATATTAGAAACTGGTCAGAGTGGGAACACAGCAGCCATAATAATCCCTAATTGTGTGCGCTTTTTTTATGAGGTAATATATGAATAAAATAATAGACAGACTTTTACTACTTGCAGATAAAGCTGAACTTGAAAATGAGGTTCCAGTATCTGCGATAGTTTTGAACAATGGAGTTATTATTGGAGAAGGTTATAACCAACGTATCTCTAAATGTGATGTAACTGCTCATGCAGAAATAATTGCGATTAAAGAAGCAGAAAAAAAACTTGGCGATTGGAGACTTAATGACTGTGATCTATATGTTCTCCTTGAACCATGCAATATGTGCAAGGAAGTAATTAAAGAAGCACGTCTTAAAAATGTATATTATTTTGTTGAAAAAAGTTCACATATAAAAGGATTTAATAAAACAAACATATGTTTGATTAATGACGAAAGTTTATCTGATAAAATTGATAATTATAAATCAAAAATAAGCAAGTTTTTTGAGGCAAAAAGATAAACGAAACGTACATATATATGGTATAATTAAGTTGGTGAGAAACTATGGATTATCAAGTTTTATATAGAAAATATAGGCCTAAAAACTTTGACGAAGTAATAGGTCAAAAACATATAACAACTATTCTTAAAAATTCCATTGTTAATAATAAAATTGCACATACTTATATATTTACTGGTCCACGTGGAACTGGTAAAACAAGTTCAGCAAGAATATTTGCAAAGACACTTAATTGTTTAAATCCTAAAGATGGTATTTGCTGTGAAGAATGCGAAAACTGTTTAGATTTTAACAATAGCCCAAATATAGTTGAACTAGATGCTGCATCTAATAATGGAGTTGATGAAATCAGGGAGATAGTTGATAATGTTAATATTGCTCCTACAAATGGTAAATATAAAATATATATTATAGATGAAGTTCATATGCTTACTTCAAGTGCATGGAATGCATTTTTAAAGACTTTAGAAGAACCACCTGAAAGTGTTGTTTTTATACTTGCAACAACAGAAATTAAAAAGGTCCCTATTACAGTTCTTTCAAGATGCCAAAGATTTGATTTCAAAAGAATTGATGTTGAAGAAATAAAGAATAATTTAATAAATATATGTAATAAAGAAGAAATAAAATATGAAGAAGAAGCATTAAGAGAAATAGCTATTTTAGCTGATGGATGCATGAGAGATGCTTTAAGCTTACTAGATCAACTATCTAGAGTAAAAGAAGTTATATCTTTAGATATAATTAGAGAATACTTTGGCTTGGTTACAAGTGATGATATTGATAACATATACGCTTCTATTATTAATAATGATATAGATGGTTTAGTTAGAAAAATTCAAAGTATTAAACAATCTGGTGTAGATGTAAAAAATCTAATCGAAAAGTTAATAGAAGAATTTATTGATAAAGCGATTAGTATTAAGAAAAAGGGTATTAGTAATAATGCATTTAAACAATTAAAACACATTATTGATAGATTAAATGATTTAATAGGAAGACTTAATCAAAATTCAAATGGTTATCTACTATTAGAACTAGAACTTATATCATTTATTAAAGATGATATTAATCAAATTTCTCAAAGAGAAATAAAACAAATTATTTCCCAGGAAATAATTAAAGTTGACACTAAAATTGACGTCAATGATTTACTTAAACCTACAGATATTTCTCATTACAAAATGTGTGATGAATTTATTAAATTAAGAATTAATAATACTTTAGCTAAGGCTAATAAGGAATATAAAAAAGAATTTAATAATGTTTGGAATTCATTTATAAAATACATTGAAGATAATAATGTTAATGAATTTAAACAATTAGTTTTAAAGTCTGTTCCTACAGCCGTAAGTGAAGAATATGCTGTTTTAGGTACAACAAGTGAAGCTCTTAAAACAATTGGTAATACAAAGTTATTTGATATAGAATCTTTGTTAAATACTAAATTTGATAAAAACTATAAACTTATCTTTGTTAAATCAAAAGAGTGGAATGAATTTACAGAAAAGTTAAAAAATGGTGAAGAAAAAATAGACCATGAAATAAGAGATGAAAGTGATTTCATACAAGCAAGCGATAGCTCAGTTGATATTGCAACTGATTTATTTGGAAGTAAAATAAATATTCAATAAGAAGGAGAATGATAAATATGAATATGCAAGCTATGATGATGCAAGCACAAAAAATGCAAAAAGACATAATGACTAAAAAGGAAGAAATTGAAAAATCAGAATTTACTGGTACTTCAGAATTAGTAGATATTACTATATATGGAAGCAAGAAAATTAAATCTGTTAAATTTAAAACTAAATCTTTAGATGAAGATGATATGGAAATCTTAGAAGATATGATTAAAATTGCTATGAACGATGCTATTAGACAAGTTGAAGCTGAAACTGATAAGAAACTTGGAGCATACGGTAAACAATTAGGTGGATTAATTTAATCATGATTTATCCAGAGGTATTAACAAACGTAATTGATTCTTTTAAGAAGATACCTGGTGTTGGAGAAAAAAGTGCAGAAAGATATGCATTTGCTTTATCTGAACTAAGTGAAGAAGATATTGATATCTTTGTTACTAGTGTTAAAGAAATGAAGAAGAACCTTAGAAGATGTTCAATATGTGGTCATATTACTGATCATGAAGAATGTTCTATCTGTACTGATAAAACAAGAAATAATAATCTAATATGTGTTGTAGAAGATTATAAAAGTGTATTTATGTTTGAAAAGTCAGGATATTTTAAAGGTAAATATCACGTATTAAATGGTTTAATATCTCCAATAGATGGTATTTATCCAGACGATATAAATATTTCATCTTTAATATCTAGAATTGAAAAACCAGAAGAAACAGAAGTAATTATTGCTTTAAAACCTTCAATTGAAGGAGAAGCAACTACTTTATATTTAAAAAAGATTTTAGAAGATAAGAAGGTTAAAGTATCAAGATTATCATATGGTATTCCAGTTGGTGTAGATCTTGATTACTTAGATTCTATGACTTTAGATAGAGCCTTATTAGATAGAAAGGAAATATCTTAAAACAATGAAAGCAGCTGAGGTTAAAAATAATATTATTGAATCATTCAATGAGAATAATAATCCTCATGCTTTTTTAGTGTCTACAAATAGTTTAGATAGATGTTTTGAAGATATTTATGAAATAGTAAAAGAAGTTAATTGTACAGGATCACATAACATTGAATGTTCTTGTCCTTCTTGTAAATTAATTAATATGAAAAGTAGTCCAGATGTAATAATAATTGAACCATCTGGTAAAGAAATAAAGGTAGTATCAATAGAAGATTTGATTAGAAACTTTGCTACTAAACCTTTAATTAATAAGTATCAAATATATATTATTAAAGAGGCAGATAAATTAAGTATTAGTTCTGCTAATAAATTACTTAAATTTTTAGAAGAACCTAATCCAGGAATAGTCGGATTCTTACTTACTAATAACACAGGTAAGATATTACCTACTATTAGAAGTAGATGTACTCTTTATAATTTTGATTATGATTTTACAAATTTATTATCGTTACTTGATATAACTGAATCAACTTTCGATAAATATTATAATGAAACACAACAATTAATATTTCATTTAGAAAATGAAAAGAAATATAAATTAATGTTATATCTTAAAAATATAGCTAAGAAGGAGAGAAATGATATTTTAGAAATATTAAATCTAACCTTAAAGATATATTCTATAAAGTTTGAAAATGTATTGCATAGTTGTTATAATAAATTTGAATTTTTAGACCAAATAGTTGGATCTATAACAACTAAGGATGAACTTTTATTAACAAGTAAAATTGATAATATTAATAATACAATTAAACTAATTGATAGAAATGGTAATAGAGATTTAACTCTTAGTAGATTAGCAGTAGTTTGGAAGTGATAGTATGAATATAGTTGGTATTAAATTTAAAGGAAATGGAAAAATATATTGTTTTAAAAACGAGAATTTAGAATTAAAGTCAGATATGCATGTAGTTGTTGATACTGAAAAAGGTGAACAATTAGGTAAAGTTATAAATGTTAATATGAAACCTGCAAACAATATAGATGTTGATACAATGAAAAATGTATTAAGAATTGCAACTTCTAAAGATGAAAAAGACTATGAAAAGAATTTAAAAGATGCAAAAGAAGCTTTAAATTATATTAAAGAAGCTGTAGAAAAAAGTAATATTGATATGCGTGTTTCTGATGCATCATATACTTTAGATAAGAAACAATTAACATTTAATTTTATTGCAGATCAAAGAATTGATTTTAGAGATTTAGTTAAAGATTTAGCAGCTAAGTTTAAAACAAGAATTGAACTTCATCAAATGGGTGCAAGAGATAAAGCAAAAAATGTAGGTGGACTAGGTTTATGTGGTAGACCACTTTGTTGTAGTGAGTTCCTATCTTGCATGGAAACCATTAGTATTAATATGGCTAAGAATCAAAACTTAGTTTTAAATCCAACTAAGATAAATGGTGCATGCGGAAGACTTCTTTGTTGTCTTGCATATGAAGATGATGTTTATACTGATCATAGATGCCAACTTCCTAAAGTAGGAGAACTAGTTACTACTCCAGATGGAAAAGGTAAAGTAACATCTTTAGATATATTAAATCTAAAATATACTGTTGATTTAGATGGAGAATCAAAAGTATTTGATGTAAAAGATGTAGACAAGGATAAAAATGAAAAATCAAAAAGAAGTTCTAAATGATTTATTTGATTATGATTATAAAATTTATCAAAATGAAGAATTCTTTAAGTTTTCGATAGATTCTATTCTATTAGCTGAAATTGTTAGAATCAAAAAAAATAAGAATAAAGTATTAGATTTATGTTCAGGTAATTGTCCTGTTCCTTTAATACTTGATACTAAGTTTCCAAATTTAGATATTAAAGCAATAGAGTTACAAGAAGAAATATATGACTTAGGAAAAAAGAGCCTAGAAATTAACAATATTAATAATGTTCAATATATTAATGATGATATTAATAATATAGATAAGTATTTAAAAGGATATAAGGCAGATGTTATCACATGTAATCCACCTTACTTTAAAACTAATCCTGATATTAATATCAATGATAATAAAGTAAAAGCTATAGCAAGACATGAAATAACTTGTACTCTAGAAGATTGTATTAAAGTAGCAAGTTCTCATATAGAGTATAATGGTTTATTTTACATGGTACATAAAGATTTCAGACTTGCTGATATTATAATTTTGATGAATAAATATAACTTTGGAATTAAAAGAATTATACCTATTTATAATGATGAATCATCAGAATGTACTTCAATTATTGTAGAAAGTGTTTACAAAGGCAAAGATTATGTTAAAATAGGTAAGCCAATTTATATTAATAAATATAAAAGTTATAAGAATATTTTTTAGGAGGGGTTCTATGAAATTAATTGTAGGATTAGGTAATCCAGGAAAAGAATATGAAAATACTCGTCATAATATTGGATTTAGAGTACTAGATAAATATCTAGGAAATGTTAAATGGTCAAAAAAGTTAAATGGAGAGTATTATGAAACTAACATTAATGGAGAAAAGTATATTTTCTTAAAACCACTTAGTTTTATGAATTTATCTGGTGGCGTAGTTGGAGCATATGTTAAGTTTTTTAAGTTAGATTATAAAGATGTTCTAGTTATTCAAGATGACTTAGATCAAGCTTTGGGTGCGGTTAAACTAAAGATTAACTCCAGTGCTGGTGGCCATAATGGTATTAAAGATATAATTAGAGCTTTACATACAGATGCATTTGCTCGTATTAAAATTGGTGTTGCACATGATAGATCAATTGATACCAAAGATTATGTACTAGGTAAATTTGGTAAAAGTGAACTTGAAAAGATAGATACAAATTTAGATAAAATATTTTATGTTATTGAAAACTTTAAATATGACAATATAGAAACATTAATGGTAGATTTCAATAGAAAAGGGTAATCATGGATTTTTTTAGTGAATTATTTACTTATAAAAATAATGATTTAATATGTGGGTTAACTGATGAGTTAGCCGTTTTGTATTGCTATAATTATTATAAAAAATATAATAGGAATACATTAATAGTTACTAATTCATTATTTGATGCGAATAGAATTTTTCAAAAACTAAAGACATATACAAATGATGTATGTCTTTTTCCCATGGATGATTTTTTATCATCAGTTGCTATAGCCTTATCTCCAGATTTAAAAGTTAAAAGACTAGAAACTCTAGAAGAAGTAAAGAAGGATAAACCTAAAATAGTTGTTACTAACCTAACAGGTTACCTACATTTTCTTCCATCAATTAATTCTAGAGATGAACTTCAATTAACTCTTAAAAAAGGAGAATCAATTAATAGAGAAGTCTTACTTGAAAAAATTGATAGTTTCGGATATAAAAGAGACTCTTTAACCACGGCAACAGGAGAGTTTTCTCTTCGTGGTTATATTGTAGATGTATTTCCAATAGAAATGGATCATCCAGTTCGTATTGAGTTCTTTGGAGATGAAATAGATTCTATTAGATTTTTTAATGAAAATACTCAATTATCTATAAATGAAGTAGAAAGTATTAATATTCTTCCTGTTGAAGAAGTAAATACTAATGAAAAGTCTTCTTTATATGAGTATATGAAAGAACCTCAAGTGTTTAATGTTAATCCAAATCAAATATCTCTTGGTTATAATAAACTATTATCTGATATAGAAGAATATAAAGAATCTAAAGATATTGATAAGAGTTATAAATATATGTTTAGTTTTGATGATATTAAAGTAGTAAATCGTATAGATATAGATACAATTAATAACTTAAAGGGATCAAAAGACTATAAATCTAGACCAGTATTAAAATACAAAGGAAATTTTGATGCATTTATCGACTTTGTTAATAAAGAAGTCGTTAATAAAACTGTAATTATTTGTCTTTCAAAAGAAAAACAAATAGAAAAAATAGCTTCATTATTTAATAAAGTTAATATTGGTTCTATCAAGGATCAAGAAATAAACATTATTAATAAAGAAATAAATGAAGGCTTTATTATAGAAGATAGATGTTATATTTCAGAATATGATATAGATGATGAAAAAATAACAGCTGTATATAAAAACAATTATAAAATTGGAACAAAGATAAGAGATTTCAATGATATTAAAATTGGAGATTATGTAGTTCATAGTCAACATGGAATAGGTATATATGGAGGTATAGTTCCTATTGATAAACAAGGACTTTTAAGGGACTACATAAAGATAAACTATGCTGGTAATGATAAAGTATATATTCCAGTTGAAAAGATAAATACTATTTATAAATATTCAGATTCTGATGGTGCAAAACCAATTATTAATAAACTAAATTCAGCTCAATGGGCTAAAACTAAGATGAAAGCACGTAATAGAATTCATGATATTTCTCAAGAACTAATTGAATTATATGCTGCCCGTGCTAAGGTAGAAGGACCAGTTTTTAAAGACTTTCCTGAAGAACTTATATTTGAAAATCAATTTTCTTATACTGAAACTCTTGATCAAATTAAATGTATTAAAGAAATAGATAAAGATTTAGTTAAAAAAGTACCAATGGATAGACTTCTATGCGGTGACGTAGGATTTGGTAAAACAGAAGTTGCTTTCCGTGGAATGTTTAAAACTGTACTAAATGGATATCAAGTTGCATATCTATGCCCAACAACACTTTTATCAAGACAACAATATAAAAGTGCACTTGAAAGATTTAAAGAGTTCCCAGTTAATATTGCTCTTTTAAATAGATTTACTACCATTAAAGAACAAAAACGTATATATGAAGGACTAGAAAAAGGAACTATTGATATTGTATTTGGTACTCATAAACTTCTAAACAAGAATATTAAATATAAAAACTTAGGTTTACTTGTAATAGACGAGGAACAAAGATTTGGTGTATCTCAAAAAGAAAAGATAAAAGAACTTAAAAATGAGGTAAATGTTCTAACTCTTTCTGCAACACCAATTCCTAGAACTTTAAAGATGGCTATGTCAGGTTTAAGAGATCTTTCTATTATAGATACTCCTCCAGTTAATAGATATCCTGTTCAAACATATGTAGTTGAACAAAATGACTTTTTAATAAAGGATGCTATTTATAAGGAACTTACAAGAGGTGGTCAAGTATTCTTACTATATAATAAAGTACAAGATATTATAGATGTCCATACTAAAATTAAAACACTTGTACCTGAAGCAAGAGTGGTTGTTGCTCATGGTCAAATGAATAAAGAAGAACTAGAAGATGTTGTAAGAGACTTTATAGATGGTAAATACGATATTTTAATTTGTACTACTATTATAGAAACAGGTATAGATATACCTAATGTTAATACTTTAATAGTAATAGATGCAGATAACTTTGGATTATCTCAGCTTTACCAACTACGTGGACGAGTAGGAAGATCTAATAAGATTGCTTATGCATATCTTATGTATAAACCTGCAAAATTATTAACGGAAACAGCTAAGAAGAGGTTAGAATCTATTAAAGACTTCACTGAACTTGGAAGTGGATATAAGATTGCAATGCGTGACTTATCTATACGTGGTGCAGGTGATTTACTAGGTTCTGAACAGGCAGGATTTGTAGATGCTATAGGTCTTGAGTTATATACTCAGATGGTTAATGACGAGATAAAGAGACTAAATGGTGAAGAAGTCGAGGAAGATGAAGAAAATCAAAATCCTCTTATTGAAGTATCTAACCATATTAAAGATGAATATGTATCAGATGAAAATGTTAAGATTGAAATTCATAGACTTATTAATGAAATTAAAGATGAAGAATCTCTTGAAATGATCAAATCTCAAATTGAAGATAGATTTGGTAGAGTAGATGACGACATGGAAGTATACATGTATGAAGAATGGTTTGAAAAGCTTGCTGAAAAACTACATATTACTAAGACTTCTAAGTTTAATGAAACATTCTCTTTAGAATTACCTGAAGATGTATCTAACAAGATAGATGGAGAAAAGTTATTCTTAATTACATATAATATTTATCCTAAATTTAGATTATCTTATGCAAATAAGAAAATAACTATTCATTTACCACTTGTAGGTATACCTAAACATTTCATTTATTATATAGTTGATTTATTAACTAAAATAATAGATATGATTAAATAAAAATTGGATTATTCCAATTTTTATTTTGTTCATTTATAATTAATTTAGGTGAGTAGTATGAAGTTGAAACTTAAAAAAGGTGCTAAAGTATCTTTTGTAATTATTATATTAATAATACTTTTAGTAATATATTTAATAGTTAAGTTTGTTATATATAATAGTTATAATAAGAATTTCAAATACATAACAGACCTTTATAAAGACTCAAAAATACTTGAAAAACTTGATTTAGACTCTGTTTTTGTATCACAGTTTATATTCTTAAATGATACATATAGAATAGGAATTGAATACAATAGTATCACTAAATTAGATAATAATACTTATGAAGTAACTGATTTAAATAATGATATATTTAGTTTTAATTATTCTATTAGTGATTCTAAAGAGGATTATAAAAAATATTTCCAAGCAGTTAATACTGTAAAAAATCTAAAAGATGATAAATTAAAGATATATTCATCTATATTTAAACTAAGTCGAGATAATAAGACTCTTAAAATTTTTAAAAATAATATACCAGTTTCTGGTGAAATAGCTTTAATTGATGGAGATGCTTTTAATGGTTATTTATATAAAACGAATGATACATACTTTGTAAAACTACTAGGTATGAATAAAGAGTTCTCCTTTAAATTCACAGGAAGTGCTGTAAATACTGAAGATATAAGAGTTATGCTTTCTACTTTAAAAAAAGAATAATTTGCAATTCTTAATAATAATTGCTAAAATATCCTCCAAGTAAGGGGGATTTTTTGATGATGGAGTTTAAGCATACAATTATACATATTAGAAAAAGAGAGAATAATAAGTGTTATTCTGTTAGATTTTCTTATGATGCAGATGCCGATGTAGTGTCAATTGAAAAACAAGCATATGGTATTGATCAAGATGTTCTAGGAAGTGTACCTATTACTAAAGTAATTAAATATGCTATGTTAGAACAAAGATTTAATGATGCTGTATATGGAACAGGAAATAATATAGAGATAGACTTATATATGGAAGACTATTATGATATGACTAATGAAAAGGAAGTTATTTCTACTCCTAGTACAACAAGAAGCATTAAAGAAAGATTATTAAAACACGCTAATAAAAGATAATTATTGCTAAAAAAATAATGTTATGATATATTAGTTTCGTTAAGCAATGAAGGAAAGAGTAGTAAATACAAGACGCGTAGAGAGTTCCTGGATGGTGAAAAGGAATAGGGAGTGTTTATGAACATGGTTCTGGAGTTTAAATCGGGTAATTTACGATATAAATTTTAAGTTGCATGATAAGTCATGAATTAAGGTGGTACCGCGGGTTATACTCGTCCTTATGCTTTAATTCATGGCTTTTTATTTTTAAAGAAAGAGGGATTTATATGAACAAAGGAAATTATTACATTTCAACAGCTATTGCTTATGCTTCAGGTAAACCTCATATTGGTAATACATATGAGATTGTATTAGCAGATGCAATTGCTAGAAACAAAAGATTAGAAGGATACAATGTTTATTTACAAACTGGTACAGATGAACATGGTGAAAAAATTGAATTAAAAGCCAAAGATAAAGGTATTACTCCTCAACAATATGTTGATGAAGCTTCAGCTGAAATAAAAAGAATCTGGGATTTAATGAATACTACTTATGATAGATTTGTTAGAACTACAGATAAACACCATGAAGAAGTAGTACAACATATCTTTGAGAAAATGTTAGCAAATGATGATATATATCTAGGTAAATATGAAGGATGGTATTGTACTCCAGATGAATCATTTTGGACTGATACTCAAGTAGTTAAAAAAGAGGATGGTACAGTAGTATGTCCTGACTGTGGTAGACCAGTTGAAAAGAAGAATGAAGAGTCATATTTCTTTAGATTAAGTAAATATCAAAAACAATTAGAAGAATATATCGAATCACATCCTGATTTTATTCAACCAGAGTCAAGAAAAAATGAAATGTTGAATAACTTCATTAAACCAGGATTACAAGATTTATGTGTATCACGTACTGCCTTCTCTTGGGGTATTCCTGTTACATCAAATCCTAAACATGTAGTTTATGTTTGGTTAGACGCTTTATCAAACTATATTACTAACATAGGATATGATGTAGATGGATCAACTGAAGAGTTTAATAAATTCTGGCCAGCTGACTTACATTTAATTGGTAAAGATATTATAAGATTCCATACTATCTATTGGCCATGTTTCTTATTTAGTTTAGGCCTTCCATTACCTAAGAAAGTATTTGGTCATCCATGGTTAATTATGGCAGACGGAAAGATGAGTAAATCACTAGGAAATGTAGTATATGCTGATGATTTAGCAGCAAAATATGGTGTTGATGCTGTAAGATATTATTTCTTACATGAAATACCTTTTGCTAATGATGGAGTATTCACAGAAGATTTACTTATTGAAAGAGTAAATGGAGATTTAGCAAATATCTTAGGTAACTTAGTTAATAGAACAATTAGCATGAGCAATAAATATTTTGATGGTATTGTTGAATCTACTGGTGTAACTGATACAATGGATGCAAATCTTAAATCTTTATGTACATCGTTAGGTGATAAAGTAAAAGCTCACATGGATGAACTAAAGATAGCTGATGCTATAGATGATGTATTTGAAGTATTAAGAGCATCAAATAAATACATCGATGAAACAACACCTTGGGCTTTAGCTAAAGATGAAGATAAACAAGATAGATTAAAAGAAGTTTTATACAATTTAATTGAAAGTATAAGAATATGTGCTGTTTACTTACAAGCATTCTTACCTGATACTTCAGAAAAGATCTTTAATCAAATTAATACTGATATAAAAGACTATGAATCTACTAAGGAATTTGGAAAATTTATATCTGGAACTAAGTTAAATAATCCTGAAATATTATTTGCAAGAATAGATGTAGAAAAGAAATAAAAGAAAATATTTTATATTTTCTTTTTTATTTACACCAAAAATTTTATCTTTTTATGAAATAATTGATATTTTCAACTATAATTAAATAAGGAGGACTTAATATGAAATGTATTAAATGCCATAAGAAAATAAAAGACAATTCAAAAATTTGTCCTTTATGTGGAGCAACTCAAGAAGAGAATAAGAGCAATGATTTAAGATACTATAATCATGCTAATGATACAGCACTTTCTCATAATTTTATTCTTACTGAAAGCGAAATAGAAGATTATGACTTTTCATATAAGTCTGTTTCAAATGGGTTAGATTTATTTAAAAAACCTATTTTTTATTTTTTTAATGTTTTTTTTGCAATTGTATTACCCTTTGTTTTTATGTTTTTAGAGTTACCAAAGACATTATCAATAATTATTACTTGTTGTTTAATTTTTGAAAACATTATAATTGGAATGATTTCATATAAGTCTCATCTAAGTTTGGTATATGGATCAATACCGATATTTAATGTTTTATATTTATATAAACACTATTTACCAAGATATAAAGGTGTTTATTCATTTTTAAAATTTTTATTCTTCTTTTTCTTTTTTTGGAATGCTGCATTCTTTATTACATTTACAATAATTGCGTCTTCTGCCTTTGACTCATGGATATATATAATTATTGAGTTTACTGAACTACAAGTATTAATCTTTTTTACAACTTATTCATTTAATAACTTTAGAATGTTTTATCATATAGGTGATATATTTGGAACTAATAAGCATTTAACTATGATATTCCCAACTGTCTATCTACCTTATATAGCCTTAAACAAAAAATTATATTATCACGAAGATGAACTCATTTAATATATTAAGTAATTCTAATTTATGATATACTACAACGCGAAAAAGGAGAATATGTATGTTTACTGATACTCATTGTCATATTACAAGTGAATTTTATACTAATATAGATGAAATAGTAGAAAATTCTCGTAAGAGAAATATTAATAGATTAATTATAGATGCTGATGATATTGAATCCTGTTATGAGGTAATAGATATAGCATCTCGTTTTGATAATGTATTTTTTACTTTAGGAATTCATCCTGAGCATGTAGATGAAGATATTAATAAACTAAAAGAAATCGTTGAAGAAAATAAGAATAATCCTAAGTTTGTAGCTATTGGTGAAATAGGATTAGATTACTATTACACGAAAGAGAATAAAGATAAACAATTAAAACTTCTTAACGAAGAGATGGATTTAGCAAGAAAGTATAATAAACCTGTTATAATTCATTCAAGAGAAGCTACAAAAGATACAATTGATACTTTAAAAGAGTATCCTGAAGTAATAGGGGATATACATTGTTTCTCAGGCTCTCTTGAAACTGCAAGAGAATATATAAAAATGGGATATTATATTGGAGTAGGTGGAGTGGTTACCTTTAAAAATGCCAATATTAAAGATGTTATTAAAGAATTACCAATTGAAAGAATTCTTTTAGAAACAGATTCTCCATTCTTAGCACCAACACCATTACGTGGTACTACTAATGAACCAGCAAATATTGACTTAATAGCAGATTTTCTTTCTGATTATTTAGGATTAGAAAAAGATGAATTATCTAGAATAACAGAAGAAAATGTTAATAGACTATTTAAACTATAAGGAGGACATATGGCTAACTTTAATTTTAAAAAGAAATTTGGTCAAAATTT
>DJYF01000064.1 GCA_002450035.1 Caryophanales bacterium UBA6985
TCTTATGTAAAAGGGCAACATCATTCAGGACATGATATTACTATAGATGGTTTTTATACAAATACAAAATATAGAGAAGATGAAGAAAACACAGAAGAACCTGCCAAAATTAAAGTTCAATACGTAGATGCTTCACCACCAGATGACTTATATTATATTTGGCTTGTTGGAGAATCTTTAAATGTAACAATCCTTAATATGGACTTAACAGCATCTAAATATGCAACACTTGGAACATACGAATTAACACTTGAGGGCTTTTCAGACCAAAACAGTAAATTTATATTAAATGGTTTTTCTGCAGGTTTAAGAAATGGTATATCATTAGTTAAACCAGAAACTATAGAAGCAATTGAATTAGATGAAACAAAAGCAAATTCAAATTTTGGTCTATCTATGAAAACTGGTAATACAGGATGGTCAACAGTTGGTAGCACAACCTTTACTGCACAAAATGGTACAAGTGATGTGAAAGGAACTAAAACATATAATAAAGATAACTCAACATATACTCCAACATTTAACTTCTGTTTTTACCATTCACAAAACCTAACAGTACAGCAAAATTTAGGAGAAGTAACAATAAGCTTACAAGTACAAACACCAATTGATGATTTGAATTATGATATATCTTATATACATATCATAATATCTCTATCAACAGCATTGTACCAAGACAACTTTTATGATGGTTCTATAACACCTGGGCAACAATTTGGATTGTTTACTTCAACAGATACAACAATAACAAGCAAGAGTACTTTCTCTACATATTATTCTTTAGTTGTACCAGCTGCAATGGCAGACATTACAATAATAGGTACAGAAGAAGACCCAGATGAAGTAATTACACAACCAAGTAAACTTAGAAATTATGCTACATTTAAAAGAGCCATAGTTTCAAGAAATGGAAGTGATGAGCCATACAGTTTACCAGCTAATACTAAAATAACAATGCTAGATATGGTAACAAACAAGTATTATTACTATATTGTAACAAGTAATGATGTACAGCAGGGAAAATATAGTTATTACTTAGAAGATTTTACAGCAATGGGAAGTACTGATGGAGGATTTGATGAAGCAGCTGCTAATGCCACATACTATGATTCTACAAATGACATTATATATGAAAACTTCATATTCCATGTTAGCTTTGCGGACTGTAGCAATGTTGCTACATCTGAAAATAATTCACTATTTATGGAATTACAAGATACTGATAGACAAACAATAGTAAGTGTTTTAGGTATTCAGAGGGATGTAATAAGATATACAGTTTATAATAATGAAGATGCTACACTACAAACTACAGGAACTGTATCTCCAGAGACATTATATTTAGGAAATATACTAAATATTAATGCAACAACACAATTTGAACAAACAATAGTAAATTCAAAGAGTGTATATGATACGCAATTCTTCGATGAAAAACTTGGATTAAAAATAAGTATATATGACAATAATGGCAACAGACTAAGTAGTGATAGTTTATTTGGTGTTAATTTTGAATTAGATGGACATAGATATTATCCTAGAATTGATGGTACAACAAGAATAAATGTCGCAGACAAAGTAACAGATGTACTATCAAGAATAAAAATGCATACAGAAAATAATACAACAATTGCAACAGGTGATTATGTAATAAGAATAGAAACATTTGGATCTTCAGATGGTATATATTATGGACTTGAAGCTTCACATGTTTTAAACTTAGATGTAAGGATAATAAATTCTGCTTATGGTCTTAAAGTTACAACACCAGATGAACACAAAATTATTGATAAAGCAACTGGAAAGAATAAATCAGGAAATAATGATTTAACATGTACAGTTAACTATTCTTCTGGACTTTCAGAACCAAAAATAACATTTGGATTATATAGAAGAGATTATTCTGGTGCATATTCACAAACATATTCAGCAGTTGACCTAGCAGACTATGTAACAGACACATTAACTGCAACTAATGTAGCAGGGGAATATCTACTTACAGATAGCCCAACGGCTACAGTAACACATCAAATGCATTTAAAAGAAAACCTAATGTCAGGAACATATAAAATTATATATAAATTATATGATGGAACTACAGTTGTGGGAGAAGCTTACGAATACATAGTTATAAAATAAATGATAAGGAGGAAAGAATAATATGAGATATGACATAGAATCTATAGAAAAAAGAAAAAATACATCAAAAACATTTAAAAGGGTTCTACATATTGTACTAATTATATTTATATATAATGCTGTACTATTATTCTTTTCTTCTATGAATAAAATGCAAAATTTCAGTATCTTTGGCTATAAAGCTTATATTATTACAACAAACAGTATGGAACCTTCTATTAAACATGGAGATGCGATTTTAACTAAAAAGCCCAAAATTAAAGATTTAAAAGAGGGTGACATTATTACTTTTGACAGAAATAACGAATCTATAACACATAGAATTCTAAGAATCGATATAGAAGATGATGATACCTATCGCTATGTAACTAAAGGCGACAACAACAATGTAGAAGATAAACAAAAGGTAGATTTTGATGATATAGAAGGAAAAAAGATAATAGTTTTCCCAAAGTTAGGCTATGTTATTGAGGCTGCAGAAAATCAACTTGTAATATTAATAATTACACTTGTTGTACTTATTTTCTTACTTGCTAGAATACAGTCAGAGGAAAGAAAATATAATAGGAGAGAAAAAAAGAAGAATGAAACCAAAGAAAAAAATATTTTATAAAATTTTTAATATCATTTTAGGATTAACAATAATTTATAATTTCCTATTTTTAGCTATTACTACTTTTTCGAAGAAGGAATATTTAAATATATTTGGAATAGATTTTCTTACTATTAAAAATAATTTAGTAATAACGAGAGAACGGCGATTTGAGTTTATTACAGGAAGGTGAAGAAATTGCCTATTATCACAATGGGCATATGAAACTTGGAAAAGTAAATAGTTTTTATTCTGACCCTGAAACAGGAAGAAGAATGTTTTCTACAAAAGTTGATAATCATTTTTATCCTGATGTAGAAGAGTTTTCAACTAAGACAATAATTGGAAGAAAATTGATTGAATTTAAAGCAATTGGATTTATAGTAAAGGCTATCCAATCAAGGTTGTTTTCTTTATTTTCTATTATAGCATTGTGGTGGTTCTATTATTATAATAAATTTAAATTCAAAGCTGAATGGAAACGTAAACTTAAGAAAAAATACAAAAAAGCAGAACAATAAAAATTGTCAAAGGGGACGGGTTAAAATGACAAATTTTTTGTCATTTTAACCCGTCCCCTTTGACAATTTTTTTATTAAAGCTTAATTGCACTTTCTAACGCTAACTTAATCATATTATTTAATCCAGTTTCACGCTCCTCTGCAGTTGCTTGCATAGCACCTTTGTCAAAGCTTAAATCTACAACACTCATTAAACAGCTAGCTTTTTTTCCAAGAACTTTTGCTGTGTAAAATAAAGCAAATGCTTCCATTTCAACTCCAGCTATTGTAAGCTCATTTGGTACTCTTTTTAAGAACTCAGTTGAACCTGTAGTCATATATAAATCAAAACAGTCTGTACATGCAGTTGTGCCTTTAAAAATGTTTATATTTAACTCTCTTGCAGTTTTTTCAAGAATATTATTAAGCTCTGTGTTTGATTGCACTAAATGACAGTTTTCATTATTCATTGTTAAAGCAAAGTTACTTTCTGAATATGCTTGTTCTGATAAAATAATATCAAATAGTTTAAGTGTTGGAGCATATCCACCGCATGAACCTATACGAATAATATTTTCTACATTATAAAATTTGTATAGTTCATAGCAATAAATTCCCATACTTGGCATTCCCATACCAGAAGCCATAACAGTTAAACGTTTACCTTTATATGTGCCTGTGTAGGCATAGGTATTTCTAACAGAATTAACTAATGAGTAGTTTTCTAAAAAATTCTCAGCTATATATTTGGCACGTAATGGGTCGCCTGGCATTATAACAGTTTCAGCTATTTCACCTGTATTTGCTTGATTGTGTGGTGTTGGCATAAAAATCACTCCTTAATTATTTTATTCTATAAAAAGTATGGTTTGTAGTATCTTTAAATAGTACTTTACCATCATAAATTGAAGTTCCATCCTCTAATTCAAGAGGAATTTTAATAAATATAGGACATATAAATTC
>DJYF01000036.1:0-989 GCA_002450035.1 Caryophanales bacterium UBA6985
ATAGGAACTTATTTAATATTAAATTTATCACAACTGGTGGATATGCTAACTGCGGTAAGACTTATGAAGTTACTGTAGATGATGAAGTTATATCAAAAACAACAACATCCTACACTGCAATCAGAGAGTTAGCTGAAGCTAGAGGTGATGCAATTGCTTTAATTGAATTTAAAGATTTTGTTGAAAATGAGACTGAATTATTTGATATGATTCAGGAACAATACACACCTGATGGAGCAGGAGATTTATACTCAGCAGCTTTCTTCCCATGATTTAACTTTACAACAACTGCTAATAATACTCAAAGTACAGTATTAATGCCTGCAAGTTTTGGTTACTTAATGGCATATGCAGAAAGTGTTAAGAGTAATGCAAACTGGTTTGCTGCAGCTGGTACAGTTAGAGGTTATATCCCTGGTTTAGTTAAACCTTCATTTGATGTTGGTGAAGCATTAATGCATACTTTACAAGGTGATGAAGAAGCAGGTCAGCAATTAAATATCATGATTAACCCAATTTATAATGCTGGTACATACGGCTATAGAATTTGGGGTAATAGAGTTGTTAATAAGACAAGTTCAGTTTTAGCTGATAGATATATGAATTTCTTAAATGTCAGAATGTTACTTTGTGATATTAAGAAACAGATTTATCATACAGCAATGAGATGTACATTTGAACCTAATGATGATATAGTCTGGATTAATTTCAAGACTTTAGCAAACTCTTTGTTAGATAGAATGAAGAGTGGTAGAGGTATCTCTTGGTATAAATGGACAAAAGAAGTAGCTGATACAAAAGCAACTATCAAGGCTACCTTAACAATTCAACCAATCGAAGCAGTTGAATCATTCGATATTAATATTATATTGACTGATGAAGAAGTAACGATTGAAGATGCTACAGTTTAATGGAGGAATGATATAGATGGCTACTACAAATTTTGGAACATACCACCTTGCAGACAATCCTAAGTCTTATCAACCAAT
>DJYF01000036.1:1072-3370 GCA_002450035.1 Caryophanales bacterium UBA6985
ATAGAGATGACTATATTACAAATGGTCAGGAAGTAATTGATTTCTCCGTTGTAAGTTTCTCAGTACCAGATTTCCAACAGAATGTTATAGATGTTAACCGTGGTAATAGTACAGTTCATTTTGCTGGTAAGGCAAGTTTTGGCACTGGTTCATTAGTTATTAATGACTTTGCAGGTGCTGATGGTAAATCAGTATTAAGAGCTTGGCAAGCATTATCTTACAATGTTGTTGATGATACTATTCCATCATCAGATATTTATAAGAAAGATGCAGTTGTACTTGAATATTTACCTGATAATACTTTAGTTAATTATTGGGAACTTAAAGGTTGTTGGGTAAGTCAAATTCAGGAATCTGGATGGGATAACAACAATGCTGATAAGAAAACACTTACCGGAACAATTGTATTTGATCGCGCCATTCCACATAAACCAGATCAACTTTAAAGAAAGACAATAATCAACTTCGGTTGATTATTTCTATATTATAATAACTTTGTGTTGTTATAATATAGAAGTAGACAGAAAGGAAGACAAAGATATGATAATACAGAAAGATTTTTTAGCTGATAATATTATTAAAACAACCTATATTGATGGAATTGATAAAGTCGATACAGGTGTTTATGATAATGGTATCAGCTTTTGTAATATTTACCGTAAAAATCGTAAGAAAGAAGATGATTTTGAAACCATAGAGGCTAATGGTATCAATATTTACATTTTAAACGATGAAGGTAAAACTTTACGAGCATTAAGGCAGAGAGGAAGATAAAATGGCAGTTACAATTAAGGAAGATTTTGAATTACCTAGCAAAGGTAAGATTTATGGAAAGAAATTTAATCCGTCATTTACTTTAAGGTCAATGACTACAGAGGATGAAATGAAGAGATTAGCACCTTCAAATAATCCTTATAAAGCAATGTCAGAGATTATTGAATCATGTTTAATTGAAAAGTTACCTATTTCAGTGTATGATTTATGCTTGGGTGACTATACTTATTTACTTCATAAATTAAGAGTTGTTACATACGGACCTGAGTATAATGTCAGATTTAATTGTCCTAACTGTGGTAATTCTGAAGTGATAACTATTAATCTTGATGAATTAAAAATTAATGAATATACTGATGATATAAAAGATTTATATACAGTTAAACTTCCTTCCACAGGATATGAAGTAAAATTAAGATTCCAAACTCCAAGAGATTTGGATAGAATTAATAGAGAAGCAATTAAAATGAGAGAGGATTTTCCTGATATGGTTGGTGATCCTACTATCTTATTAACACTTCAATCACTTATTGATTCAATTGATGGTGAACCTGTTGATCCTATTATGATAAAAGAAGCTTTAAAAAAGTTACCAATGAGAGATACAAATATTATTTCAAAGGTCGCTACAAAGTTGAATTCATCTATAGGTGTTGATACTGAAGTTGATATAACTTGCAGTAAATGTGGGGTGAATGTAAAAACTCCCTTTCGCTACACTGACGAATTTTTTGGACCCACAATTTAGAGAAAATGGTGAACCATATGGTCCATACAGATATAAAGAGATAGTTAAGGAGTGTTATTCAATAGCAAAAAATTGTAATACTCCTTATACTGAATTACTTAAAATAACTCCTAGGGAAAGGGATTATCTCATAGAATTTATAGTAGATGATGCTAATAGAACAAAGGAGTTATTAGAAGAGAATAAGAAGAGGTTAAGTTAATGCCTAATAATACAAGTGAGCAATTAAAAATTGATCGTGATTCTAAAAAACAATTATCAACAGTACAGGATCTCAAACGCAGAAATGAGGAAAGTCTGAGTGATTTTATTTTTAGGTTAACTAATGATCGTATAAATGATGAATATGAAAAACGTAGAAGAGCTGATGAAAGTGAAAGTGAATATCAGAGGCGATTAGACGAAAAACGAGCTAAAGAAGATGAAGAACGTGACCGTCGTAGATTACAGAAATTACATGATGGTTTAGGTTCAGTAACCAGTACATTAACATCTGCTATTGATTCATCTCTTAATACATATCTTGATGCTCAACAAAAACTAGCTGCTCACTTATCAGGTTCATCTACAACATCTTTAACAAGTATACTTGATAGGATGCAAAGTACATTAAGTACAACTAATATAGTAAGACAAGAAAATGTATTTAATAACTTAGGCAATTTAGTAAGGTCAGGTATTACTTATAATGTTGAACAAAGAGCATTTTTACAGACATTAGCACAAGATATTGATATGGTGTTTAATGCTCAAGATGGATCATTAACACAATTAAT
>DJYF01000031.1 GCA_002450035.1 Caryophanales bacterium UBA6985
TTCAGTCAATAAATCTAAAATGGCTGTAACAGTATCAGTAATTGTAACAACATTTTCTTCTAGTGTAGGACCTTCATCAGCTTCAACTGTTGTCACTGAACTTGTTAAATTATTTAAACTAGACATTGCTGAATCTAAAAGATTTGATGATTGTCCAGATCCTACATAAATTGAACCTGAAGTTCCTATGTCTGAAATTTTTATTTTTCCGCCTTGTGTTGCTTGACCTAACATGCTAAATATGCCAGCTAAATTATTATTTCCAGAAGCTAAAGCAGGAATCAAATCACCACCAACTGTTTGAACAAGTGTAGGTAAAAGTGTGAGTAATGGCAGAGCACTAGCAACCTTTCCTAAATTAATTTCACCATTTAATAAAGGAAATTTAATATTTATTCCATCTAGTGCTTTACCAAGAACTCCTGACAATATTTTCTCAACTTGATATGATCCATAAGCAAAAGGACTTGAAGCTATGTTAGTTCCTCATGAGAACATGAAATTATTAAACATATTATCAAATCTTTTCGATCAAGGAGTAAAACCTGCAAAATCAGATAATAGTGTTGAATTAATGTCAGTAGAAACTCCGCTGCTAACATTATGCATGTTTGCAGCTGATATTAAATCTGTAATATTAACACCAAATAAATTTCCTAATTGAGATCTAACTACATTACTTTGATTAGCACCCATTTCTTGTAAATAAGATGTAATACTTGCTAATAATTTATCTGTAGTATTTGCATCAAGACCATTATTCAATAATGCTCCATAGTCTAATCCAGCTCTTGCAGCACCCATAAGAACTAAGTTAGATATTCCACTTCCTAAATTAGAAATATCACCTGATCCTAATGCATTAATAGCACTGGCTAAACTTTTAACTGTTCCAGCATTCATACCAGAGCTATACATAGATCCTAATCATGACTGCACAACACCCTCAAATGCCATTGCATTCTGAGCCGTCATTGTAGATTGAGCTGTAAGTAAACTTTCAGATACGCTTGAAAAAGATTTTACTATGTATTCAGATGTCTTATAATTTTCATTTAAGAATTCTTGTAAACTATATTCTAAGGCTAATCTATTTGCAGTTGAATCAGAACCTTGAATTCTAACTAACTGATTCATTGAATCTGTCCAATTATCAAATACAAGATTGATATCATCCGCAATAGTTCTTAAAAATGCTCTTTGCTCTACATTATATATAATACCAGATTTAAGGTATTCAGATAAATTGTTGAAAACTCTTTGTTGACTTACTAATCCAGTTCCAGTTAGTGCATTATTTAAACTATCTGTTAAACCTTCAAAAGTACGTCCAGATCCAGTAAGATGTGCTCTCATTGATTGGACCTTATCTATATAATTATTAATAGAGCTGTCTAATTGCTTAGTAATACTAGATGTAACGTCGGCAATAGCATTAGTAACAACAGCTCCAGAATTTTCTTTTAAATTATTAATTTTATCTTGAAGCTGAGCTTGTATCTGCTCATTAACTTTACCTTCTTCTTTTAACTGTTTTAATTTTTCATCATGAAGCTTTTTCTGAAAATCTAATTCTTCATCATGACTCTTTTTAAGTAACTCACGAGCGTGAAGTAATTTTAAGTCATGTAAAAGATCCTCATTCTCCTTACTGAGTTTCTTTTCTGTATTTTTAAGAGATTCAAGCTCTTGTATTTTTCGTTTTATAGGATCATCTCTTCTTAAATTATCACTAGTATTATTTGGCATTAATACATCTCCTCTTAATTAACTATTTTTAGAGTTAATTAAACGTTTTCTATTTTCTTCAATCATCTCTTGAGCTCTATTAGCATCATCAACAATAAATTCTATAAGATAATCTCTTTCCCTTGGAGTTATCTTTAGTATATCAGTATAAGAAGTGTTACAGTTCTTAGCTATTGAATAACACTCTCTTACAATTTCTTTAAATCTATAAGGACCGTATGGTTCACCATCTTCATTAAATTGTGGGTCCAAAAAATTCGTTAGTGTAACGAAAGGGAGTATCTACTTCACCTCCGCACTTAGAACATTTTAAATGCAAATCAGTTTTAATTCCTATAAGTGAATTAAGTTTTGTTGCGGCCTGTGAAATAACATTAGTATCTTTCATTGGCAATTTTTTAAGAGTTTCTCTTATCATAATAGGATCGACAGATTCACCATCAACTGATTCAATAAGAGATTGTAAAGTTAAAAGAATTGTAGGATCTCCTATCATTTCAGGAAAATCCTCCTTCATCTTTCTAGCCTCTCTATTAATTCTATCTAAATCTCTTGGTGTTTGAAATCTTAGTTTAACTTCATACCCAGTAACAGGAAGTTTTACAGTCATCATTTCTTTAATTTTATCATCATACTCTATAACTTCCATATCATCTAAATCAATTGTAATAGATTCAGAATTGCCACAATAAGGACAGGTGAATCTTAAGTTATAATCTGTTCCATATGTTACTACACGTAGTTTATGAAGCATATAAGTATAATCGCCTAAGCATAAATCATAAACAGGTATTGGTAACTTTTTATCTAGGCATGATTCCATAATTTCAGCCATTGATTTATATGGATTCTGAGAAGGAGCTAACCTTTTCATCTCATCCTCAACAGTCATAGATCTTAAACTAAACGATGGATCAAATTTCTTTCCATAAATTTTACCTTTACTAGGTAATTCAAAATCTTCTTTAATTGTTACTGCCATTTTTTATCTTCCTCTCTGTCTTAATGCACGTAAAGTTTTACCTTCATTATTTAAAATATAGATGTTCATTCCATTAGCTTCGATAGTTTCAAAATCATCATCTTTCTTTCTATTCTTCCTGTAAATATTACAAAAGCTGATACCATTATCATAAACACCTGTATCGACTTTATCAATATCATCAATATAGGTTGTCTTAATAATATTATCAGCTAAAAAATCTTTCTGTATTATCATATGTTCTATCTTCCTTTCTATCTATTTCTGTATTACAACAACATACAGTCATTATAATACAGAAATAATCAACCGAAGTTGATTATTGTCTTTCTTTAAAGTTGATCTGGCTTATGAGGTATTGCCCTATCATAAATTATAGTGCCAGTCAAAGTCTTTTTATCAGCGTTATTATTATCTCATCCAGATTCCTGAATTGAACTTACCCAACAACCTTTGAGTTCCCAATAGTTAACCAAAGTATTATCTGGTAAATATTCAAGAACAACTGCATCTTTCTTATAGACATCAGATGATGGAATAGTATCATCAACAACATTATAAGATAATGCTTGCCAAGCTCTTAATACTGATTTACCATCAGCACCAGCGAAATCATTAATAACTAATGTTCCAGAATTAAAGCTTGCTTTTCCAGCATAATGTACAGTACTATTACCTCTATTAATATCTATAGGACTTTGCTGGAAATCAGGAACAGTAAAACTAACAACAGAGAAGTCAATTACTTCCTGACCATTATTAATATAATCATCTAAATTATTTTCATCACCAGCAACTCTTAATAAATTATCAAGACCAGAAACTAAGAAACGGAAGTTATTAGTTCTAATTGGCTGATAAGATTTAGGGTTATCAGCAAGGTGATATGTTCCAAAATTTGTAGTAGCCATTTATACTATCTCCTCCATTAAACTGTAGCATCTTCAATTGTAACTTCTTCGTCAGTTAATACAATATTAATATCAAATGACTCAACAGCTTCAATTGGTTGAATTGTTAATGTAGCTTTAATTGTCGCTTTTCTAGTAGATACTTCCTTAGTCCACTTATACCAAGAAATACCTCTTCCACTCTTCATTTGATCTAATAATGAATTAGCTAATGTCTTGAAGTTAATCCAAACAATATCATCATTAGGTTCAAATGTACATCTCATTGCTGTATGGAAGATCTGTTTCTTAATATCACATAATAACATTCTGATATTTAAGAAGTTCATGTATCTATCAACAGTACCAGTAGCTGATTTATTAACTACTCTATTACCCCAGATTCTATAGCCATATGTACCAGCATTATAAATTGGATTAACCATAATGTTAAGCTGTTCACCTGCTTCTTCATCATTTTGAAGTGTATGCATTAATGCTTCACCTACATCAAATGAAGGTTTAATTAATCCAGGAATAAATCCTCTAGCTACACCTGCTGCAGCAAACCAGTTAGCATTACTCTTAGTGCTATATGCATAAGCCATTAAATAACCAAATCCTGCAGGCATTAATACAGATGTTTGAGAACCTGTTGCTGTAGTAACACAATTGAACCATGGGAAGAATGCTGCACTGTATAAATCTCCAGAAGCTTCAGGAGTATATTGTTCCTGAATCATATTGAATAATTGTTCTTCATCTTCAACATAATCAGCAAATTCAATTAATGCAATTGCATCTCCACGTTCTTTTGCTAAATCTCTAATCTTTGTGTAAGAAGATGTAATTACAGTTGATACATTTCCATCATTTACTACATCATACTCTTTGCCGCAGTTAGCATAACCACCAGTTGTGATAAACTTAATATTAAATAAGTTTCTATCTTTAAACTCATCTAACTTACCAGCTTCAATAGCAGTTTCGATTAAATTGTAAGCATCTCCTTCTGCTAAGCTTGATCCAGTAGCTGCGTTATCATAAATAAGAGGTTTAACTACAACATTTAATCCTTGTAATAAGAGTTCATACGCCATAATGTATGATCTATCTAAACCACCATCTACTGTAACAGTGTGTCCGGATGCTCAGACTCTGAAGGAGTCTGCACTAGTGAACAATTTTGATTCAGGAGTAACTGAATAAACAACATCACCTTCACTAGTTGTGTCATAACTTCTAGCGTACAACATTGGGACAAGAACTGTATTCTCTGTAATATCAAATGCGGCTAATTGAACAGCTTCCTGTTCGCGAATTTTAATATTAGGCATGGTATTCCATTCTCTCCTTTAATCTTGTACTTTTATATCTCCACTATATTCAATATTCCAGTTATCCATAAATGGAACACTAAATAAGTAAGCATCATCTATTGTCAATCTAATTGACATTCTTGTAAATTGTCCACTAATTAATCTTTCAGGAATATCTGAATTATCAGATACTGTACTTTCAATCATCAATGTAGAATCATGGACAATATTTGCATTATTATAAGGAATTTCAATATGTAAATTAGGATAATTTATTATATTAAATACAAAATTCCTTACATATTCATC
>DJYF01000024.1 GCA_002450035.1 Caryophanales bacterium UBA6985
GTAACAGTATCTTTATTATTCCAAGCTGTATTACCACCAGTAGCAGTAGCTTTTGCCTTTTCAGTTGTAACACTTTGAATAACCTGAACACCACCAGAAGTAGCTGTATCTGCTAAAGTAATAGTAGGTTGAGTAACAGTACCAATATCTGTAGCAACGCTAATCACGCCAGTGCCTGCTGTAGCTCCAGTAGCAAGAGCAATAGTAGGTTGAGTATTAGTAAATGTAGAGCTAGAACCAATAACACTAGCAGTACCATTTGCACCAACTGTTGTTCCAGATGCAGTAGCAGATAATTTGGTAGTAGTCGCAGAGCCTTGAGATTGTAAATATTGAATTCTACCAGTAGCAGTAGCAGTATTAGCAGTTAATGTAATAGTAGGTTGAGTAACATTAAATGTACTTCCAGTTCCAACCACTGTATCAGTAGTAGGAGCAGCATATCCAGTAACTGCACTAAAAGTATCACCAACAGCAACATCCGTTACAATACTGGCCCCAGAGCCTGAAGTAGTCGTACCACCCGTAGCAACTGTTGTAGCACTCGCGGCCGCCGTTGGTACGGTGATTGTAGCTGGAGCATTTGCGGAATATGTAGTCTGTGTATTAAGTGTAGCAGCCCCAATTATTAAACTACCATTGCTAACACTAACGCCCTTTAACCAGTCTGTATTCGTCGTACTAGCGGCGCCCGCGCCTGTTGCGGTAGTTTGAGAGGTTCTTCCTTGAATAACACTAGGTGTAGTACTTCCAGAAACACCAGTAACTGTAGTAGTTGCAAGTTTTTTAGTAGTAGGACTAACAGATTTAACCGCAGTCTAAGTACTTGGAGAACCTAATCCTGTTAAAGCTGTAACATTATCTCCACTTGCGGTAACTGCTGCTCCACTAGCACTAGCACTTAAATATCTAGTAGTACCAGCCCCAATACCAGTAGCAACTGTTACATCACCATCTGAACTATCAGCAGAAATAGTAACAGTCGGATCAGCAGTAACTTTAACACCAGTTAAAACTGTTTTTGCATCTTTGCTATTCCAAGCCGCTCCACCACCAGATGCAGTAGCTTTAATATTAGTTTTACTAGCTGTAACATTTCCACCACTTGCACTTGCTGTTAAGTGTTTAGAAGTAGCACCAGTTACAACATCAATATCACCAGTAGTTCCTTTTGATAAGGTAACTGTAGGTTGTGTAATAGTAAATGTTGCACCAGAACCAATTACTGTATCAGTAGATTTATTTAAAGTAACATTAGTTACTACATCAGCTAAATTAGCTTTAGTGTCACCAATTTTCTACCAAGTCTTAGACCCAGCCGCTCCAACAGGAACATATTCATCATAAATATCTAAACCATCTTCAGATGGAGAGGTTGCAGATTTTACTAAATAGAAAGCACCTGGTGTAGCTGTATCTGCATCAAGAGTACCAGTATAATCAGTTCCATTATAAGAAACAACTACTCCTTCTGGGATTTGAGAAACAGTTGGTGCAGAACTACCATCCCATGCTGTAATAAAACTTACACCACCTGCAATAGTATCGCTTAATGCATCTACAACATCTCTTAATTCTCTATCTGCTATATAGTATTCACTACCAGAAGGTAAAGTAACTTTCTATATAACAGGAGTATTAATATCTGTATAAGCCATTATCTTTTCTCCTTTTAATTTCTATTAAAAACTAACGAATTATCAATAATCTATTGATTATCATCAACATTAAGTTTATTTGACCAAAAAGCCTTATCAGCTAAAGTAACGTGAATATCTAAATTATTAATATGAGTTAATAATAAGTCATCAACAAAAGGAAGGTCTATTAAATAAGCACGTCCATCTCCTACTTTAATACCTGGAATATTAATAATATTCCCATTTTCATCTTCCTTCTGATCTCGGTCTGTATATATATAAAAAGTATTTAACTAGCCTATCATAGAGCGTTCTTCGTTCCATTCCGCGGTAGTTTTCATTTCTATATTAGCTTTTGCCCCAAGCTGTTGATTAAGATATTCTATTCTTTCTGTAATATCTCTATTAGATATTTCAATATCACCAAGATATACCTTATCTACATCAGTTAAAAAATAAAAAGTATACATATTAGGAATAATGGAATTATATTGCTCAGACGTTCCTTTAAAAAATTTAACTGGATAATCAGTTTTCTTCTTCGCCATATGATTTCCTTCCTTATAAATATTTTTTATAATTAATTACTCTTCATTGTATAATAAAAAAATGTTTGGATAAAATAAATTTCATTTGTCCTTATTTGACTTATTTAAAAAATTATAGTATAATTAATAAAAGAAAAATATAAGAGAGGTTTAGTATATGACTTTTAATGATATGCAAGAATATTTAAATTAGATTCAAAAAGATAGGTTTTAGACTAGAATCATGAACGCTGTTTTAACTTGTTATCAAGAGATCAAAACATTAGAACAGGCGATAATTTAGACCCAGCAAAAAGTTAATGAAATTATAAGAAGTTTAAATAATCAAACTGAAACCGCGGAAGCCCTTAATCCCGAGATAACAGAAGATACAGAACAAGCAGATATTATTGTTGAAGATACCGGTTCCGCGAGTTCTTCAACGCCAGAGGGATAAAAATATGAATGAATATGATATTAATACAATTAAAATAAATCCATTTGTTACAACTACAAAAGATTTTAATATAAACCCATCTGTTACAGCAACGGATACAATTACACAAGATTCTATAAAAAATAGTCAATATAACTTTGCTATTAAGTATGATTTTGATAAAATCGCTGGATTTTTAAAAGATGCTAATGAATTTAAAAAAATAGAAGAGCTTGTTCCTTTTAAAGTATATCGTTTTACTTTTTTAGATAATACTGTAATTAAAACAGTATGTGCTAATGAAGATCCATTTGATTTAGAATATGCTTTTTATCTTGCTCTTGCTAAGAAAAAGTTTTCCTGCTCTCATACTTTTGAAGGAGTTCTTTATAAAGCAGATACCCTTCGATATGAAAAATATTATACCAATCTTGTAAAACAAGGAATGAAGTTATTCAAAAAACAGCAACTTGAAGAAACTAAACGAGCAGATGAAGAAATACTAAGAAAAGAACAATATCGAAAATATGTAGCTAAGAAAAAAGCACGAGATGAACGCAGGGCTATGCAGTCACAAGAAAATTTAAAAGAAATTATTAAAGAAGCTATTAAATTAAGTAAAGAGGAAGGTTAAAATCTTCCTCTTTATTTTTAAAAAATTTTATGTTATAATAAATTATAAAAAGAAAGGAGAAATAAAATAATGAGAGATGTAAAAAGATTAGATGGATTTTATAATTATTTAAAAACTATTCATAAAAAATATTTTTCTGATTGGAGATTTGGTCAGCTTATTGTCAATATTGAACGGTGGTACGGGCAAGATATTTTTTATTTAGAAGAAGAGGATTTTATTAAAGTATTAGATGCTTTTATAAAAGGTATAAAAGCTAATAAATAATTTTAAGGAGGTAAATAAATAGCATGAAAAAAATTAAAAATTTATTAATTTTTATTTCAATTTTAATTTTACTTATTCCAATATCAGTATTTGCATAGTAGCAAAAATCCTCTACAGTATATAATTTTTACTTTAGAAATCTTATTAACACTTCTGGT
>DJYF01000034.1 GCA_002450035.1 Caryophanales bacterium UBA6985
CTTCAAGAACATTACAATTAGTTATAAATTTTAATTTAGTACGACGATTTCTACGAGGAAAATAAAGTTTAATTAGACGAATGCCTTGTCTATTAGTTCCAAGCATATAAGCATAACAAGGGTCTTTAGCATTATAATAATATTTAGGTTCAGTATCTACAGCCCTATTAACATAATATTGTTCTACAGGAATGACAAAGTGAGAATTTAAATAACTCAAATCAATACCCCACCTACCCCAAATATCTTTATCATATTTGTTCCAACTACGTGGAGCAATATCAATAATAGCTTTACGAGTTTTACCTTTAGCTACAGCATTAGCCAGCATAGGTTGAACATTAGGGTCTATAGTTTTACCATCAATAAGGTCACTAAATGTATATGCTATATGTTTAAGAACAAAATAGAAATCTTGCTTATTATTAGTTTCAATCTTTCTTTCAAATGCAAGACTCAATACATATGCTACCACTCCATAAACATCTTCAAAAAAGCCCCAACCACCAAAGTCACGAACTTTAAGCCTACCTTTAGCATTATACTGAATACCCATGCTTTTATTAAAATCGTCATCTCTAAAAACACTTGTAATTAGACGGTTATGATTTATACAGTCAAGAACAACATCCATAGGTATATCAAGATATTTACTAACTATAGCTTCTTGACTTATTTTGGATTCAATATATTCTTTTGTAAGGTTAGTTGTATTAGGATTACGTTTCATATGTAGAGCATAAAAGAGGGCTAGCCCCAAAAGAATTGAAGCTAGCCCGTTATGAACATTACCATTAATCAGAGCGATGTCTCAACTAATTTAGAAAGGCATGTCATCAGCACCAGCAGCATTAAATGCACCACCTGGAGCCCCCATCATAGCAGGACCACCAGGCATAACACCACCAGCAGCATCAGCAATACCAGGAATAGTTGGAGCCTTCTTAACTTCCTTAGGAGTAATAGACTCTTTAGATTCATCAACACTTATTACAACAGGTTCTTTACCTTGAACAAAAAGTTCAACACAACCAGTTCCAACAAATGGGTCAAAAGCTAAATCACCATTCTGAGCAACATTCTTCCACTCACCTTTAACCTTCTTATGACGAAGAAGTTTAATCCAACAACGAAGGAATTTGCCATTTTCATCACGATAACAAGGCTTAGCAGTTTCTCCGTCTGCAAGACCAAAAGTGCCATTCATCATAGCAGCAACATTGGTAAACAGTTGAGCATAACCAGCTAGAACCTCAGATACTTCAACAGCAACATAATTTCCGTCATCATCGAAGTCACAGAAAGAAAGAGTAAGAGCTTCTTCTTCTGCATCAGTAAGTTTACGACCTTTGAGATAATAAACATCAAGAATGTGCTTAATAAAGTTCATAACTTGATTAAATTTCCATTCTTCACTACCACCAGGAATAGTATTTACATTACTTTCAACAGGGAATAAAGAATGATAGACGTGACGCATCTGAGAAGCATCTTTAGTGTTGCTGGCAAACTCAAAGGTAAGACGAGGAACACGCTCACCAGTAAATTGTTTACCATCAGCATTTACAGACCACTGTACAGATACATCGTGAAGGTGTGCTACAAATAGACGATTAGGAGCTGCATCTTTCTCATGAAATCTAAGTTGAGCAGTTGCCTGAGTCTCATTGCTAATACCTCTACGACCTTTTTTAACAGGAGATTCTGCAGCTACTCCTGCGTTTACAGTTTTTTCATTACTCATAACTTAATTAAGTTTTACTATGAATTAATAAAGATAATAAAAGGGAGGAACTCATTAGGAGAACCTCCCTCAATAGTCAGCTAAGGACAAATCAATTACTCGGCATCTTCATCCTTCTTACCACGAACCATGGGGTCCTTATCGGCATCAAATTCAAGAGGATAAGCCATAAGCTTAACTTCTTCCTTACCATTGTTGAAGACTACTTCCTCAGCCTCATCCAACTTAACGTTGAAATAGCGATTCTTAGTATTCTTAGCTTCACCAAGGTCAGCCTTAAGACTATCCCAAATTGCAGTATCAGTAAAGTTCAGCTGCAGACCAATACCAGTGGCATTAGCAGTAGCAGCAGTCTTAGAACCACTAGCTGCATGGAATGTGGGAGAAGGAACGTCATCAGGAGTCAGAGCACCAGCGAGAGTCTCATCGTCAGCACCCTCAAGACCCTTGCTAGCAGCAAGCTTAGCCTTATCTTCTTCGCTAAGAGCCTGTACAAGCTCAACACCGTGCTCAGCGATATAAGCAGCCTTATCTTCCTTAGTAATACGAACAGTACCGAGGATAGGCTCACCATTACGCTTATACATCAGAACACCCTTAGCAATGTAATAAGTAAGCTGGTCTTTAATCAGAGCATCTTTACCTTCTACAGTGTTAATGTCCCAACCATTCTCATTGCAATAGTTAATGAGTTCATCAGGAGCAGCCTGAATCATAGCCTCAATACCAGCAAGGTTGTTGAGGAACATTACATTCTCACCAACAGCAATAGCAAGAGCCTTACTTACAGGAGAAGTAATAGTGAACTGACCAGGAGTACTCTTAACGATAAGCTGAGGAGTAGCGTTAAGAAGAGAAGATTTCTGACCTGCCTGAATGGCGTTAATACCGAACTTAATACCTTTAATAGCCATAACTTTAAAAGTTTTAAAATGAATAAATAAAATTAATTAACTCTATGTAGTTTAGAACCACATTCTTAACTTTCTTGACTAACTTCTTCGTAATCAGCAGTTTCAACGGCATAGTCAATATTTTCTCCGTTGATAATTGCGTTTTCTGTTTCTTCTTGAACACCCATTAGAACATCACTAGCAATGTCTCTTGCACCAAGAGTAAAGGCTCTATGACCAATCATTATTCTAGCATATTTCTTATAAGTATCTTTTTCAAAGAAACCAGCAGAGAGTGCTTCACTATAACTAAAATGACTCGTAGCAGTTACTTCAATAGTCTTGTTATGTACAATCTTATATCTAGTAAACTTATATTCAGTCACATAATCAATAGGAACAGCAGGGATTCTAATAATAGGAAATTTTCCTTCTTGTTTAAGTTTTTGAGCATGAGCAGGATTAATAGCTATTACGCATTTATCACTGACTTGAAACTCATTATACTTTTTGCCACTAAGGTCAGTATACCATTTAACTGGATATACACCTATATTATCTCCTTTACTATCTTCAGTAAGTTTAGATGCTTGTTCGGCAGTACGACATTTAACACAATAATCAGGAAGTTGTGTTTCAATATAAATCGTATTACCGTCAGTATACTGATACTGAGGAGTATAATCTTTAGTGCATTCCCAAGTTACTCCTGCCCTCGATAATAACGACTTTATGATATGAATATCAGCAACAGTCTTACCACTTACAACGTGGATATGTTCAATACAAGTAGAAAAAGGTAGTTGCAAATCTTGTGCTCTCATAAGGATAGCTAAACCCTCATTAACGCTCTTAACTCCACCTTTATCAGTTGCAATAATCTTCTTTAGAAATACTTCTGCACTAGCAAGTTGTTTTTCATTAAGAAGATTTAGAACTCTAAGACCAGTAGCAGCTTCATCATGTCTGGTAGCCAATGCACGACCATTACCACCGTCTTTAGTTTCGTTTGATTTGTCCATTATTTCAAAGAGCTTTATCTGTATTATTTCTATGCAAAGATACAAAAATTATTTCAATCTGCAATAAGAAAATCAAATTTATTTTCAACGTTAGTCATAATTTCATCTTTATTAACAATTATGTGCGTTTCTTGCACTACCTTATTAAGTAACCTTTGTTGCTCAATAGTGTTTTTACAAAATATAGAAAATAACTTTATTTTCTTAGACCTAATAGTAACATTACTAAGTCTATACAGATAAGATTTAATATCTTCACATATAGGAGATGTTATAATAATAATATCTACATCAACATTGAGAGATTTATCAGGAGAATTAGATAGACTAAGACAACGAATTTTACCTAAATTAAACTTACGTTCATTAAGAGTCATTTGGGCTTTATAACCCATAGACTTTCGTTTACCCTTTTCTTTTCCACTTTTAATAAATATAGGATTACCATATTCATCAACAGCTGGAATGTCATCTACTTTATTGTGATAATTACCACAAATTTCATCTTCTGAATGTTCGTTCAAATATTCAGTAACTCTACTAGCGAACTCACCTCTTTTATTAATTATGAGAATTTTACTTGTAGGATTCTGATTAACAATATCTAGAATCTTTTCAAGTTTACCTTCATAATCAGTTAAGAGATTACATCGGTTTCTAATTACTTCATAAGTTTGAGTTGCTCTATCTCTAAGATTATTAGGATTATAAAGTTCATCTATCTTTTGGTTAAATTCATAACTCATATCAAGATGTTCATTCCATCCATTTTCTTGAGCAATTTGAGCACAAATTTGAGCAGCAGAAATATTAAGAGTAGGATTACCAGTACGAGCTTGTTTCATAATATCAAAACTACCAAATATATTAAGAGAAGTTTCAATATATTTACAATAATACTGATAAAGTTCCCAATCTTTACTACTAGGACTAATAACTACATCAATCCACATTTCTTCTACGGGGGAGCTAACTCGTAATTCATCCAATTCAGTTTGTTTAAAACAATCTAGAAGAGGAGCAAGTCTATAAAGAGCACTAAGTCCATTTTGACTAGCAAATAGACTATTAAGAATTACAAGTTTAAATCTGCATCCGTTAAGATAATGAGCTACATGAACATCATACTCTTTAGGTTCATACCATATACAAAGAGTAGAAGATGTAGTCCAAATTGTAGTACCCATAAACTTAGTAGTAAAAACTCTTATTTTCTTACTGTCTATAAGTTTCTTAAATTCTTCATTATTTTCTTCACTTTCTTGATGAGTTAGAAACTCAATCATTTTAGTACGTTCATCAAAATTTTCAGTGATTATCAGAGTTGTAGCAGAAGGATTTTTATTATAAAGCTTAGCTAAAGTCTGATAAACAAGCACTTTATCATTAAGAGGAGCTGGAACTAATGCAGTCCCAACTCCTTTATTATCTCTCCAATTAAGTGCAGC
>DJYF01000050.1 GCA_002450035.1 Caryophanales bacterium UBA6985
CCACCTTCACCAAATTGAACATTTGAGTTTTCATTTAATTCGTTATTTTCCCAGAACTCTTCAATAGTTTTAACACGTTTTTCTACTTCTTCACCACGATCAATTACAATTGGATTAAATCCATTTAAAGAAAGAAGATATGCCGTAAATAAACCAGCTGGACCCATTCCAACAACAATTGGTCTATTTCCAAGTTTAGTATTACCACATACTTCATAAGTGTATTCTTCATGAGGTGTAAGAGTTATATCTTCACTTTTTCTTTTAACTTGGTTTATATCTACATCTACATCAACAGTATAAATATATTTAATATCATTCTTATGTCTAGCATCTATACTTTTTTTAACTATTTTATAATTAAAAGTATTAGTAGTAAGTAACTTAGCTATTCTTTTTTCTAAATTATTTGTTGTTATATCAACTTTTATATTACGTATACGTATCACGATTTACTCCTAATATTCTCTCCGGCAAGTATACCTGAAATCCAAGCAAAACCTAAATTATATCCACCACATATGCCATCTACATCTAATGCTTCTCCAACAACATATAGACCTGGGTATCTGCTAATTTCAAAAGTATTTGTATCTACTTCTAATAAAGATATACCTCCACTTGTAACTTCAGCTGTTTCAAAGTCATCTGTACTTGTTATTACAAGTTTAAACTTACATAAGTTACGAGCTAAGTTTACTTTTTCTTCGTAACTCAAATCTTGATATATCTTAGTTTCTTTAATACTAGACTCAACTAATATAGCTTTAACTAGCTTTTCATTTAATATACGACTTAAGAAACTAGATACTGTAATAACATCAGTTAGTTTTGCTTTATTATCCAAGTAACTAATACATTCATCAAAGTTAATAAATGGTAAAAAGTTAATAAATACTACTACACTTCTATTTCTAGAAAGTCCAATTACAGCATCTCTTGAAATATTAAATACACATATACCTGATATACCATCTTTAGTAAGTTGCACTTCCCCGGCTTCTTTTTTTACCAATTTATTATCTACAAATAAAGATACTTCTGCATCACTTCTAACTCCAGCCCACGCATCTGTTTTTAACTTAGAATGCATCTTAACAAGACTTGGAAAAAGAGGTACAAAATTAAGAGATAAATTATTTGCAAAAATCTCTCCATCTCCAGTTGAACCAGTTCTTGGGAAACTCTTACCTCCGCAGGCAATTACTAAATAATCACATTCAATTGATCTATTAATAATATATTTGTTATCTTTATAACTAATCTCTCTTACATCATAGTTATAACGCACTTCTACTCCACGTCTTGTTGCTTCTTCTAAAAGAGCATTACGAATAGTAGAAGCTTTATTAGAAAATGGATACATATATCCATTTTTTACTTTTGTTTCAATGCATAATTCTTTAAAAAATTTATGCACTAACATTATATTTTTTTCTGTAAAAATAGATGGAAGAATATCATCATTATTAGAGTAATAATAACTACTATCAATATTTTCATTAAAATAATTACATCTACCATTTCCTGTTAAAAGTAACTTTTTACCCACTTCACTATTACGTTCAAGTATTATTACATCATTGTTATCACTCGATGCATTAATAGCAGCTGTTAGTCCAGCTGGACCTCCTCCAATAATAACTATTTTCTTCATTTATTCTTCACCACCTAAAAACTCATTACAAACTCTTTTAATATTATCTATGTCTCCACCTTTATTAACTAGGTATGTCTTCCATCCCATTTCTCTTGGAACTTTTAAATTAATTTCATTATCATCTAAGAATAAAATATCTGCATCCCCGATTTTTTCTTTTGCGTAAAGGAAAATTTCTTTACCAGGTTTAGCAATTCCAAGATCACATGATAAGAATACATATTTAAAACTATCATAATTAAGATGTTTATTTTGTCTTTTTTTATCAATTAATTGAACATTAGAAAGTATTCCTACTTCACATCTATCCTTTAAAGATTGAGCAAACTCCGACACATCAGAATAATAAGGATTATTAACCATAATAGATATATACATTTCTTTATACTTTTCTACTATCTCATCGGTTACTTCAATATCTCCTGAGAAAACTTTCAAAAATTCCTTTAATGTTTTATTATAATCTTCTTCATTAGTTAAAGTATCAAACAAAGAAGTACCAGGATTAACATGAAATTTTTCATATATTAACTCTTCATCTACATTTGTAAATCCAAGAGAATACATAATATCTCTTATAGTTGAGTATTCCATATAAGATGTCTCTACTACTCCGCCCCAATCAAATAGAATAACTTTTCTCATTAAAAATGATGTCCTCCTCCTGAATGTGAAATTCCACTTCCACCAATGTGTCCTCCACCACCACTTCCAGAAGAAGAACTTATAACATGTGAAGTAACACGTTTATTAATCATAATGTCATTTATAACATTAATTCCATTAACATGCAAATAATTATTTGCACTACTAGCTATTTTAGCTTGTTTACATCTACTTATATTTATAGAAGTAAATATAACTGTTGAAATAATTGATAATACTAAAGTAATAGCTAAATAACTATAATACTTAGCTTTATCTCTTGAAGAAACATAGTTAATACCAAGTTGTTCTTCTAATGAAATATCAAACTCTTCACTTAAAAGAAAAACAGTATCATATATTCCTCCATAATAGTCTCCACCTTTAAAATATTTATAAGAGTAATCAAGTATTCCATTTATTTTACTATCAGTAAATATTTCTTTACCTCTTCCAGTACCACTTATCCAAATAAATCTATTACTCATATCTACTACTATAACAAGACCATCATAAGTATCCCCTATACCAAAGTCATTATAGTCATAGAAGTCATCAGCAAAACGCATTGTATAATAGTCTTGATTAGTATAGTAATTAGGAAGAATACTATAAGGGTTTTCATTAATTGTAACAAGTGCTAAATCCATACGATATATATCAATAAAATTATTAAATAATTCTGCTAATTTTTTATCTTCTTCATCAGTTAAAAGATCAGCAAAGTCATATATTTTTTCATCTGCATTTACAGATGGTGTTCTTTTAATCTCATCAATTATTTGATAATCAATTTGTATATTTTTATTAACTCTTAAGTCTTCATCTGTTCTTGGATATGTATAACCTGAGGCATAAACACTAAAAGGAAGAATTAAACATATAAAAAACAATAATACTTTTTTCATATTAAATTCCACCTCCTATTAAGAATGAAACTAAGAATACTATCACTGCAACAACTATAAAGAATAATAAAGAAAATCCAATTGCTCTACCCCATGAAATAGGAATATTACCAACTACTTTACCAGTGTCTCCATTCATTGCAAAAGTATAAAATTTACCATCAAACTCAATATTAACCATCCAAACAGGTAACATTACAAAGTTATAATTCTTAATACTATAATGAGAGTTATTAGCAACCACTGTAGCACTTCCATGTCTTACTCTTTTTCTAAATTCATCTTCAGTAGTATTATTTACTCTTGTAACCGCTCTTTTAAGTGCTTCTTCTGCTTCTACATCATACTTCTCTGCTAAATAACCAGATAAATAAGCATGATTATAATCAACCATATGATCATAGTTAAATGGTTCAATTGAATCCATTAAACCATCATCAAATTTAGTACTTCCATCAACTGGTAATTTACTATATAAAACATTACCACCTACTACGGTATTAAATGTTTTTGTTTCAGTATATGCAATATTACCTGAAGACCAATGACGTATTTCATTAGAAACATAAGTAATATTACCATTAACATCTATATCATATAACCAAAAAGGAACATAAACTGCTGATACATCAGCAATACGTGCTCTATTATGAAAGTTCTTAGGGGCAAATAATTTACCTTTAGATAGTTCTAAAAAACCTTCAACAGCATCTTCCTTTTTCTTACTAAAAGGTATAACTTTAGTTGGATAAACTCCACTTTCAAGTTTTTCTTTTAATATAGCAGTGTTATTACAATAAGGACACTTAGTTGCTACAGTCTCAGGAGTAGTCATGATAGATGCACCACAATTACCACAATGGTAAGAGTCCATCTCTCCTTCTTTTATTTTCTCTAGTTTTATATCTTTAAAGTCCTCAATAACAGGGCCACTTGTTTTATTATTTTCATCCTTAGCCGCATTATTATTTTTCTTTAAGTCATCTAATTCAAAAGTAGAACCACATGAATCACATTTAAATTTATTAAGGTCTGAATTCCATTTAACTACTGATCCACAATTAGGACACTTTGAATCTAAAACTCTGTTATCTGCCATATTATCACTCCTTAATTAATTATACAAAAAAATCAATATAAAAAGAATAGTTAAAACTATTCTTTAAATATTTCATTTAATTCTTTATTAACATTATTTTTTATAAGAGGTTTAAATATATAACCATCAAAACCTTCAGATAAATACTTTTCTCTAGCATGGTTCATTACTTCACTAGTTAAAGCAATAACTTTAATATTATCTCCATAGTTCTTAACCTTTCTTAAGACATACTTAGGATCATTACCATCTAAATAAGGTTCATAAAAAACAATATCAAACTTTTCTTTTTCAAGTAAATCAAACATCATATCTGATTTTAAGCAAGTAACTAAACTTATATTATATTTTTCTAAGAATCTCTTAGACGCATTTAAATTAAACTTGTTGTTATCACATATAATAGCTCTTTTACCTAAAAGATTAACTGTTGAGTTAGGATTATCAGATACTTCACATGAATTTCCTACACCTTGAGTAACTGTAAATGTAAATGTAGAACCACTTCCATATACACTTTCAACCTTTAAGTCTCCACCTAATTGATTAATTAAATTACGTGTAATAACTAACCCTAATCCCGTTCCTTTAATAGATGAATTCTTATCTAAATCCATCCTATCAAACTTAGTAAACAATCTTGAAGTATCTTCAATACCAATACCAGTATCTTTAACTTCAAAAGTTAAAGTACATTTATTATCAACTGTATTTGCTCTAACAGTAAATGTAACACTTCCACTTTCAGTATATTTAAAAGCATTTGATAATAAATTGTTTATTATTTGTTTTATTTTAACTACATCACCATATAAATAAAAAGGTACATTTTTATCTATATCAATAATAAAATTAATTGGTTTATTATTAATATAAGAAGAACTCATTTTAGTTGTTAAAAGCATTTCTTTTTCAAACTCATATAGAACTTCATTTAGTTTTATAGAACTATCTTCAATTAAGTTTATATCAAGTATATTCTTAGTAACATCCATAAGTAAGTAACTTGCTTCAAGAATATTATTCATGTTTTCTTTTAATTCTTTATTAGAACTATTATCAATAATATCATTACTAAGTACTACAACAGGTTGTAATGCAGTTCTCATCTCTTTAGATATATTAGATAAGAATTCCATCTTTTTATTATTTATTTCATCAGTATTCTCTTTTATATCTTTTAAAAGATTAACTTTTCTAGCATCAGGACTTTGTACAATAAAGAACATTATAATTGTTCCATATGAAATAATCGAGAAAAGGAATGTAACACCTGGATAAATAAATCTTGCAAGTATTACAATACCAAATGCAAGTGCTAGTATTGACCAAGAAATATATGCATATCTCTTACTCTTATTTTTACATAAAGCAATGTAGAAAAGTGCAATAACTATTTCAACATAACAAACAATACTACAGAATGTTGGTCCTGCACCATCTACATATATTTCATATCCAATAAAAGATTCATTAATATGATATTCGTTAGGTAACGCCGAAATAACTATTGCTTCTATTAGAAGTATTACTACAAACATAACACCATAATATACTTCTTTATTCTTAGTTTTTTTTCTATCTCTTAATATATACAATATATAAGTAACCATCATAAGTACATATGATACAACACATAACATATAAAGATTATTAATAACATCACATAATAATCTATATGAATCTCTATAATATATTAATATAGTATCTACAAATTCTAAAACTAATCCAGTTATACTTATAAAAAGAATTGCAATATAGAAAGCATTATCATATGTATTTAGTTTCTTTTTACCTAAATAAACAAATACAATAATAAGTAAAAATATAAATGAGAATAACTCAGTAACTAATGTAACAGACATTATTGCGCCTCCTCATCACTAACTTTTACAAGTTTACTAACCAAATCGTTTTTCTTAAATGGTTTAACAATATATTCATTAAATCCTTCATCATAATATTTTTTAGAAGAATTTACTCCATCATCAGCCGTAACAGCTATAACACGTGATTTAAAATCACTCTTTTCTTTTAATTTACTTAAAGTTTCTTCACCATTCATATTAGGCATATTAATATCTAAGAAAATATAGTCATACTTATAGTTTTCACATAAGTCTATTGCTTCTATTCCACTCTTACATGATGTAACATCAAAACCTAATGCTTCTAATTGTTTAGTAGCAACTTTAATATTAATTTCAGCATCATCAACTACTAAAGCATTCTTTCCATCAAAACGAACTTCATCAATATTATATTGTTCTTGATTAGCCACCTGAGGAAGAGTAAAGAATATAGAATTATGTATTCCATTTTCATAAGAAAAATCTATCTTACCATTTAACTTCTTAGTTAATATATAAGCAAGATTAATACCAAAGTCAGCATTATTAACACTATCATATATTTCTACTAAACTATCATCTAAGTGAGAATAAATATTTCCACACTCAGCACATACATTATTAATCTCTACAGTTAAACTTGAACAATTATTCTTAAATACCCAACCAAGTTTTAAGGATATAGTTCCCTTTTCAATATATCTATTTGAGAAATCTAATGCATTATTAATAATTGTATATACCAGTTCTTTTTCTCCATATAGTAAATCAGGTACATCATCTTCTATTTCAAGAAAGAAATTAATATCATTCTTACGATTACGAATCTTTGTTAAAACTGGTAAATCATTAACATCATTTCTAATGTTATACACACTTCTTGAAAATACAAAGTTCTTATGTTCAAGCTTACTCATCAAAAGTAAATTATTAATTGTTTCTAATAAGAAGTTTGAGCAATAAAGCATATCTTCTAAATCATTCTTATCACTTCCACTTAAATGATCCATTTCCATGGTATTTTTAATTATATAAATAATTGAGTTAAGTGGTGTTTTTAATTCATGAGATGTAGAAGATAAGAAGTCAGACTTAAATCTACTTGCTTTCTTTAAATCAATAATAGAACCTTCCAACACATTTTGAAGTCTTTCATCTGGTTTTTCATATTTAAAATATATTAAAGAAATCATTAATACTATAGCCATTTCAAGGAATGAATAACTCCAAAACAAACTTAAGATTGAAGCCCCTATGAACATAAAAGGAATTAATATAACAGGTCCAAAGTCTTTAAATGATACATTTAGTTTTTTTCTATATATTAAATAATAAATAAAATTAAAAATATGGAATCCAATACAAACAGCATAAGCTGTATAAGATGCTATACCATAGAAGTTAAAAGCATACATACCATCCCATTCAAACTTAGTTGGAAATGTAAGTGCTCCAATTAAACCAAATAGACAAGCAAAAGCTAAAGCATAACTTACATAACTCTTCTTTCCTTTTGAAAAAGGAGAAACAGAAACACGAAAAATACCTTCATAAATATATATTTCTAAAGCATAAAATAAAATTATAAAAGTAGAAATATATATTCTAGACAAAAAAACCGGTATTTTAGAATCTATACTAAAATATTTAAATAAATTAAATGCGAAAAAGTTATAAGATAAACTTACTAATACAGCTAATTGTAAAAGAATAAACTTATTAGTAATAGGATTACTTCTATCACGCTTTATAAGATAAATAGATAAAATAAGCACACAATATATAATCATGCAAAGACTCATAGTATTTCTAATTATCATCTCTATACACCCACGTTCATTATAAGATTAGTATAACACTTAGTAAGGTTAAAAAAAAGTAATCTTACCTATAAGATTACTCTTTATTTAAAAACTCATCCATTGCCATATAGATATCTTTTTGACTATATGGTTTAGATATATAACCATTAAAACCTTTAGATAAATACTTTTCTTTTGAGTCTTGAAGCGCATCGGCAGTTAAAGCAACAACCGGAATATCATATTTTTTACACTCCTTTAATACTTCAAAACCATCTACATCTTTCATAAATACATCAGTAAATACTAAATCATATTTTTCTCTTTCGATCATCAATATAGCCTCTCTACCTGAAGACACAGCATCTATATAACAATTATATTTAGTAAATACTTTCTTTAAGACATTTAAGCTTAACTCATCATCATCAACAAGTAGTACTCTCATACCACCAAATATTTTATCCATACTAATATCATCATGAATTAAATCTTTTTCATCCCCTATTTTTTGATCAAAAATAACAGTAAAAGTTGAACCTTTTCCTACTTCGGAGTCAACATTTATAGTTCCACCTAAGGACTCAACAAACCTCTTGGTAATAACTAAACCTAGTCCTGTTCCTTCTATTGAAGATGCTTTATCTAAATCAAGTCTATCAAACTTATTAAATAATCTTGAAGTGTCTTTAATACCTATACCAGTATCAACAACTGATATAGTAATGTGACTTATGTTTTTCTTTAAATCATTATTACATTTAAGATTTAAAGAAACACTTCCTTCATTAGTATATTTAAATGCATTTGATATTAAATTATTAATTATCTTTTTAACATGACTCTTATAACCGAGTAGATAAGCTGGAAGATTATCATCGATATTAATCATATAGTTAATTGGTTTATCTTCTATTCTAATTATATTCATTTCTGATAAACCTTCTATTTCTTTTCTTAAATCATATATCTCTTCTTTAACATTATCAGTATCATTTTCTATTTTATTAATATCAATAATATTACCTACTATTTCTAGTAAAGAATCTGATGCAAATACTACTTCTTTTAAATCATCTTTAGTTTTACTATCTATTTTTTTATCCATAAGTATATTAGAAGTAACAACTATAGTATTAAGATTAGTTCTTATTTCATGTGACATATTAAATAAGAACTTATTCTTCTCTTCATTTAATTTATCTACCCTTTTACTTGCCTCTTGTAATTCATAAACTTTCTTTACATCATAGTTTTCAATCAAGAAGTAAACAAGTATAGTTACAAAAGTGATTCCAGGGAACTCAAATGTAAATCCTATATATACTACATGACCAATTAATACTATAACAGCAAGGAATGTATAGAATAATATAATAACAAGTCTTTGTCTAAAGTAATATGTCCTATCAACTATTAAATTTATAATACATATAGACATTATTAATCCTAAAATAGCTATAAATACATCTACTACTTGTCCTACATAATAAACAGTATATCTTCCGTTTATAAAGTCTATATGGAATTCAATAGGAAGTATAATTGCTACCACTAAACTTGCAAGGAATAATAAAAATACAAAACTATTAAGTATTTCTTTTCCCTTTTTGCCACTAAACTTTGGATTAAACAAAACACAAGTAAATAAGTATATAGTATACAAATTAAGAGAAATAAGCATCATGTCAAGTCTACAGAACAATTCCGTTATATGAGGCATTATATTATGATACATAAGTGAAAATAATGATAATGTTTCAACAATTAAACCGATTATATTAATTACTATTAATTTCCAAAATAAAGAAACTTCTTCAGTATCATCTTTTCTTCTAATGGCAAAAGATGCATAAATAACTAATATAAAAAATAAACTTAAGAATTCAAAAGTAATTGATATAAGCATTATTTATCACCCCCTTGAATTCTATATATTTCATTTACTAAATCAACTTTATTAAATGGTTTTAATATATAACCAGAGAATCCTTCGTTTAAATACTTTTCTCTTGCACCACCTGCTTCATCAGCAGTTAATGCTATAACAGGAGTAGTATTTCCCTTTTCCTTTAGCATATTAAATGTTTCTTCACCACTCATATTAGGCATCATTATATCAAGTAATATATAGTCATATTTATTCTTATCTACTAACTCTAAACATTCACTTCCAGAATAAGCAGAATCATGTTTTATATTTAAACTATCAAGAACACGAGATCCAATTTTGTGATTCAACTCAGAATCATCTACAAGTAATACTTGTTTATCATCAAATTTAACAGTATCAAAGTTAATATCTAAAGTATTCTTATCATGAGGAATTAAAAATTCAATCGTAGATTTATCATCTTCATGCGAAAAACTATATTTACCATTTAATTTTTCACATAGAATAATAGCTAAACCTAATCCAAATTGAGAATTACCATAGGAGTCATAAATATCTATTTTAATATCATCAGCATCCTTATAAATATTACCTAATCCTGGTTCTACACTTATAACTTTTATAACTAGATTACTATTTTTATCATTTTCTTCCCAGCCAATTGATAAAGCAAGAGTACCTTTCTTAAGAAAAGAATAATTATAAGATAAAACATTATCAATGATATTAAGTACTATATCTTTAGATCCTTTTATTACCTTAGGTAAATCATGACTACACTCAAAAGAAAAATTAATACCATGAGAATAAATTCTTAATTTTTCAACAAATGGTATATCATCTATTTCTTTCTTAATATCATAAGTTATATTATTAATTGATAATTTATCCATCTCTATTTTACTAATAGTAAGAATGTTATCTATTACCTCTTTTAAATTATCAGAAGAATATAAAATATCATTTATTTCATTTTTAATAGAACTCTTAGAAGAAAGATTTCTAGAGTTTGCAAGTATTGAGTTAAGAGGACTTTTTATTTCATGAGACATACTACTTAAAAAATCATTTTTAAATCTCAACGCTCTTTCCATTTGAACAGTTGTATCAACAATATCTTTTTGAAGTTTTTCATCTCTTTTTTCAATACCAAAGTAAGTAATTACTAAGATTAAAGCATATACTAGGTCAAAACAAGTAGCATCATGCTTAATTCTTACATAATAAGCCGTAACCATTAAAGCTGGTGCAAGTATTGGCCCAAGTGCTTTAAATACATCAACTTTTTTTAAATTCATAAAAAATAATACAATAATTGGTACAAATACTAAGAATATTGTGACACTTGTAACAACATACATAGGTCCTTGAAGATAAATTGACTTATCAATTACTCTTAAAGAAGCTGGTAATATAATAATTTCTAAAAAAGTAAATATCGTTATAGAAAAAGTATATAAATTAATAAAACTAAATTTAGGAGTAAATCCTATTTTTATATCAAATAGGTTTTTAGCACAATAAATTGTATATAAATAAACAAATAAATAACTAAAAATCATATGAAACTTACCTATAAAAACATCAAAAAAAGTAAGTCCATTTTGAGGATTATAAATAGAATATCCAACTATTCTTGCTAATAAAGCAATGGTAAAAGACCAAAGGCAGAAATTAAATAAGCTACCTTTAGATAATGTTTTATTTGTATAGTCTTTATAAAATAATAAAATATCTATTACAAATGTATAAAGAAATATAACTACTACAAACGTAAACCTTGCATCATTCATTTCAACATCCTCTTATTCTATATATAGAATATCATATAAGAAAATAAAAAAAAAGAATAAGACCTAAATCTTATTCATAAGTTTCTAAATATAAATTTACTAAGTCATCAAGAGTAACTTCTCTTGGATTACCAGATGTACATATATCATTAAGAGCAGTTAAAGCCATGTCATTAATTAAGTCTTTATCAACACCAAGTTCTTTTAAGGTTTGTTTAATTCCAACTTTAATGGATAAGTCACGAACAGCATCTACCAACTTTTCTATAACTTCATCATCATTTAAATCATTCATATCAAGTCCAAAGGCACGTCCCATGTCTTTATAAGCATCTACTGCCACTTTACCATTAAACCTTAATACATGAGGAAGCATAACAGCACATGCTTCTCCATGAGGAATATGTGCAAAACTACCAAGTGAATGTGCAAGAGAATGTACTATTCCAAGACCTGAGTTAGAAAATCCCATCCCGGCTATATATTCTCCATATGCTATTCGTTCCAAAGCATCCATATCATGTTTATTAACAAACGCATCTAAGTTTTTATAAATAAGTGCCATCGCATTTATATGGAACATATCACTCATTAAGAATGAACCTTTAGTAATATAGCCTTCCATCGCATGAGTTAAGGCATCCATTCCTGTTGCCGCTGCTAAACTTGCAGGCATTTTACTCATAAGTTCAGTATCAATTATAGATACTTCAGGAATATCGTGAGGATCAACACATACCATTTTTTTTCTATTCTCATTATCACTTATTACATAATTAATTGTTACTTCTGCAGCTGTTCCTGCAGTTGTAGGAAGTGCTATAATTGGTAAACATTTATTCTTAGTTGAAGCAAGACCATTTAAACTTCTAACATCACCAAATTCTGGATTAGCTATAATTATAGCTATAGCTTTGGAAGCATCAATTACAGAGCCTCCACCAACAGCAACAATTGCATCTACTTCATTATCAACAGCAACACTTACTCCTTTTAGAACATTTTCTATTGAAGGATTAGCTTCGACTCCTGTAAAAAGTGTATAATTTATTTTCTCTTTATCTAAAAGTTTACTAACCATCTTAGTAACTCCAGCCTTAATTAAGCCTTCATCACTTACTAATAGTATTCTTTTATAACCTCTTCCATTTATTTCTTCAATCAACTTTTCTCTTGAACCAAAGCCAAAATAAGCAGTACCATTTAAAATCATTTTATTTATCATGAATATTCTCCTATTCTCAAAACAATTATAGCATGATAAGTTTCAAATAAATATACGTATAATTTGTTATTGACTTAATAAATAATTATATGTTATTATATCTTTGTTCTTAAAGAAATGGCGATGTAGCTCAGCTGGCTAGAGCATCCGGTTCATACCCGGCAGGTCGAGAGTTCGAATCTCCCCGTCGCTACCATTTGATAATAAACTAACCACTTGGTTAGTTTTTTTTGTTAGAAAATAATAAGGATTTCAAACTATATTGAAATCCTTTTTTTAATTCTTTTTAGTAATTATTTCTATAAGTTTCTTTGTACTAAAGTTAGGTACATGATTATTTGATAATGCTATTCCTATATATCTACTAGGAATTTTTTCTTTTATCTTTAATTCAAATAGATCTCCATTCTTAATTGCATCTTTTATATATTCTTTAGTTACATAACCAATACCAAGACCTATTTTAGAAAATTCAACTACAAGCGTATAACTTGCAAGTTCAATATTAGGTTTAAGTACTACTCCACTTTCTCTTGCAATATTATCTAAAAACTCTCTTGTATTTGATCCCTTAGCTTGTAATATTAAAGGATAATTGTTTAATTCTTTTAAAGATAACTCTTTTAAAGCTAAATCTTTATATTTTTTATTTACCACAAAACAATCATTTACTTTTTTACATTTTATAATATCTATATCATTACCATAATTCTTATCAGTTAAATTAAGTATTACAATGTCTATTAATCCATTTCTTAATTTAGGCATTAAATCATTTGCTAAACCCGTTACTATCTGAATATCTATTTTAGGATATAGCAAGTGGAATTCTTCTAGATATGGAAGAAGAAACTCTTTTGTTAATGTTGTATTAATACCAATTTTTATACAACCTGTTTCTAAATTAATTAAATCAGTAAACTTATTTTCAGCATTATTAATATATTCAATTGCTTGTTTTATATAATTATAGAATTCCTTACCTTCTTCAGTAAGAACAACTCCACGTTTAGTTCTAACAAATAACTTTCCACCTAATTGTTCTTCTAGATTTTTAATTGATTTACTTATTGCAGGTTGAGATATATTTAATTCTTCACTTGCTTTGGTTATATTTGAGTGATTGGCTACAACATAGAATATTCTATATAATTCAAAGTCAATATTCATGATAACCTCCTGTTATGATAAACATAATAAATATGTATTTTTGTTATATCAAATAATAAAATATAATACAAGTAGAAAAGAGGAATACATTATGACAAAAGTTTTATATCCAGGAAGTTTTGATCCAATTACTAAAGGACACATGAATATTGTTGAACAAGCAAGTGATTTATTTGATGAAGTAGTAATTGCAGTTATGCAAAATTCTTCAAAGAAAAATGGATTCTTTACTATCAAAGAAAGAATGGAAATAATTAAAGAATTATACAAAAAAATGAACAATGTAAAAGTAATATCTGCTTCTGGTGCTGCAGTTGATGTAGCACTTCTTAATGAATGCAAAGCAATCATTCGAGGACTTAGAAGTTTAAGTGACTATGATTATGAAGTTCAATTACAACAAATTAACAAAGAAATATCAAATAATGAAGTAAATACAGTTTGCCTATTTGCAGATAAAGAATACCAATTTGTATCATCAAGCATGGTAAAAGAAGTATTTAATCTTAATAAAGATATTAGTAAATATGTTAATCCAATTGTTAAAGAAAGAATGTTAATTAAGAAAGGAATGATTTAAATGAGTGAAACAAAATTAAGAATATTAGGAACGGTTGCACCTTACCCTAAAGGAGATTTAAACTGTCCTGGTTATTTAATTAAAGATGATAAATACAATATCCTACTTGATTGTGGAAATGGTTCTACCAGATTATTAAATATGAAGGAAGACTTAAATAATTTAAAAATATTTATCTCTCACCTACATCCAGATCATATTGGTGACCTAGCTTCTCTATTGCAAACAATATATGTTTATAAAAAATATGGATATATTGATGGAACACCAGATTTATATATACCTGAGTCATTTGAAACAAGAAATATTTCATATACTGATTCTGATGGCTGGGGTGCATCAAAAAGCGAAACAGTTCATATGCATGATTATGATTATATAAAAAAATATGCAGAAGTTGCTGGTATAAATTTAAATAAGATTTCAACAAAATTAAATTTTGATAATATTAACTTTGAATCTATTAAAGTACCACATCCAATTGAAAGTTATGCATTTAAAATTAAGACTGACTTTGGAACTATTGTTTATTCAGGAGATACAGGAACTAAAAATGATTTAAAAACATTTGCAAAGAATAGTGATCTATTCATATGCGAGTCAACTTTTTTGCGTGGTGAGTATCGAGCAGAAGACTATCATTTATTTGCTCATGAAGCTGCCCAAATAGCTGAAAAAGCTAATGCTAAACAATTAATTTTAACTCATTTCTGGCCTGAAACAGATAAAGAGAATTATGTTAAAGAAGCAAAAGAATACTTTGAAAATGTAGAAGCAGCCGTTGAAGGTAAAGAATACGTATTAAGGAGAAAATAATATGGAAAAACTAATCGATATGCATACTCAAACTAATTATTCTGATGGAGATTTAAGTCCCCTAGATTTAGTAAAAAAAGCTATAAAGAATAACATTGGAACCATGGCAATAACAGATCACGACACAATTGCTGGCATTAAAACAATAGATAGAAATAATCCAATTATACAAGAAAGCGGAATAAAAATAATTAATGGTATTGAACTATCTGCTAAAACTAAAAAAGGAAGAATGCATATTCTAGGATATGATATTAATTTAGATGATAAGGCATTAAATAGTAAAATGATTGAACTTAAAAATAACAGTCTTCAATCTGTTTTATCAATAATGGAACAAATAAAAAGAGATTATGGCATTAAATTTGATTATGAAGATATTAAAGCATTAATTAATGCTAATCATAACCTAGGAAGACCTGATCTTGCAAAACTTTGTATAAAATATGGATACGCATCAACTGTACAAGATGCATTTGATAAATATTTGATAGCAGCATATGAAAAAACAAGACAAACAGGTAAAGGATTACCATATCAAGAGTGTTTAGAATTAATTACTAATAGTGGTGGTATTCCAATACTTGCCAATCCTAAAACACTTGAACTAGAGGAAAAAGAATTCTTAATACTATTAAGGAATATGATTGACCAAGGATTAAAAGGAATCGAAGTATATCACTCTAGTCATACTAAGAATGAAATGAATTATTATTTAGATATAGCAAATAAATATAATCTATTAATAAGTGGTGGAAGTGACTTTCATGGCGAGTCTGTTAAACCAGATATAAAACTAGGAACTGGTAAAAATAATAATCTTAAAATAAGAAAACTATCCCTTCTTGACAAATTAAATAAATAAAAAATACTCTGAATTTCATCAGAGTATTTTTATTTTTAACAAATTAATTTATATGTTTAATTTATCAAATAATTTATCAATATTCTTTTTATTAAAATGAACTAGTGTTATTACTAAACTAGAATATATAAAAGCAAGAATTACATCTTCTATTATATGTTGTTTTACAAATAAAGTTGATAATACTATCATAAATGAATATGTAATAATAAAGACTTTATTTCTTTTCTTTAAGTCACTAGCTTGTAATATATAATAACTTGTTACAAAACAATAATTACAATGCATTGAAGGTAAACAGTTTACTGCTGGAGTATCGCTTTTATATGTAAAATCTAATAGCCAATCAATTATATTGTTAACCTCAAAATTTGGTCTTGATAATATTGTTGGATAAACAAGAAATGTTATTTGAGACATAAAAGCTACAAGTAACATAGTCACAATCAAATAATTAAAAGTTTTCCCCCCACTTTTAAATATTAAAAAAGTATTCAAAAGAATAAATGGATACCATGAATCATAAAAGAATACAAATGGCTTTATTAAAGGAACATTTAAAAAAGAACCAATAGCATTATAATCTTTTATAAAAAACTTAATTAAAAAATATATTAACGCTTGAGTTCCCATTGTAAAAATAATCAATTTTAAATATCTATAATACTTCTTCATAATGATAATATTATAACATTTGAACTGAACATATGCTATTATATTAATAGTGATAATTATGGAAAAGTTAAAAATAGGAATTTTTATAGATGAATGGTATCCAAATGTTGATGGAGTTGTAGTTGTAGTTGAGAATCTTGTTAAAAATCTTAGTGAGTATGCTGATGTTACATTAGTAATACCAAAAACAAATGACAATAATTATGTTTTTCCGTGCAATACAATTCAGATTGATAGTATTCCAGTTATAGTAGCCGACTATAGACTTGCTATACCTGATCTAGAACCATTAAAACTAAAAAAACAATTTAAGAATATAGATTTTGATATTATTCATATCCACTCCCCTTTTTCTATTGGAAAGTTAGGAATAAGAATTGCTAAAAGTAAAAATATACCTGTTATTGCTACAATGCATACTAGGTGGGAATTTGAATTTGAAAAATATTTAAAATCTAAATTTCTTGCTAAATTATGTGTTAAGCATTTAATAAAATCATATAATAAATGCTATAGTTCAATTGCACTAAATAAGTCTTTAATTAACGTATATAAAAACTATGGTTATAAAGGTAAATACGAAATAATTAATAATGGTACTGATTTAGAGATTGTTAAAGATAAAAAGAAATCATTAGAAAGAGTAAACAATTTATTTAATTTAAATAAAGATGAACGTGTAATGCTATTTGTTGGAAGAATTATTAGCATTAAAAATATTTTCTTTATACTTGATACACTAAAAGAATTAAAAGGTCGAGGTTTCAATTTTAAAATGATATATGTTGGAGATGGACCAGATTATAATATGTTAAATAAAAGAATAAAAAAATATAACATGTCTAATGAAGTAAGACTCGCTGGAAAAATCATGGATAGAGAACTTCTAAAATCTATTTATTACAGAGCAAATTTATTCTTATTTCCTTCTTTGTTTGATTCGTCATCATTAGTTCAAATAGAAGCAGCATCACAAGAAACTCCAACTCTATTTGTAGAAGGTGCTGTTACAGCAGATACTGTTGAAAATAATATCAATGGTTTTACTGCACCAGAAGATATAAATTCATTTGCAGATAGAATTGAAGAAATATTTAAAGATAAAAAACTATATAATAAAGTTCAAAGAAATGCAAAAAATAGTTTAGCAAAATCATGGAAAACAATAGCTAAAGAAACTTATGATTATTATTTAAAAGTAATTGAAAAATATAAATCAACAAAAAAAATCAATTAAAGAAAGATTAATTAGAAACAAAAATAAGAAGGATTAAAACCTTCTTATTTTTTTAAGTCCCCTTTTTTTAACAGAATCTTCTATATATTTAGATAACTTAATTAGATTTTCATCACTTATATCAGGATTATTAGTCTCATATTTAGTACTATCATAACCTCATCTACTACAAATATTTCCATCCATACTAGATCCGCATTCCTTACATATCATCAATACATCACCTTATTAAATATATCATAAACTATAACTAAATTATTTTAAATAATTGTATAACTAATATTTAATTTATTCAGTGTTATTGATACAATATATATAATAAGGGTGTGAAATAAATGGAAAAACATATTCTAGATTTCTGTTATTCAATAGGTATTACAATCATTATTTCTATAGTGTTAATTTCATTGTTTTATTCCAAGAAAAGAATCATAAATGAACAAACAAAAATATTTACTAAATTATTAATTTCTAACCTACTTGCTTTAATATTAGAACTAACTACAATGATATATTTATATTTTGCACCAAACTATAATGTATTAATTGCAAACTTTCTAATTAAAATATATATGATTTATAGTGCTTACTTTGTTGCTTATATGTCAGTTTATATGGCATCTACTGTATATGAAAAATCAAATCATGAAAAATATCTAAAAATAAAAGTTACTTATACTGTTCTATGTGCTACAGTTGCAATTGCAGGTTTCTTTTTACCAGTAAGAATAAATCATGTTTATAGATATGGTACAATTGTAGACTTCATAGCTATATATGCATCTCTTAATATACTCCAATGGGGATTCTTACTTAATAAAAATATTAAAAGTTATAAAAAAACAACACTTATACCAATTATACTAATTATTTCAACGGGATTAGTTGCAGCTTTATATCAAATTATAAATCCACAAATAGCAATTCTTACAACCATGGAATTCTTACTTATATTTATTTCAATACTAACCATGGAAAATACAGATTATAAAATGATTACAAATATAACAAATGCTAAGAATGAAGTATTAGAAGCATACAATAATAAAAATGAATTCTTAAAAAATATGTCACACGAAATACGTACTCCTCTAAATGGATTAATAGGTCTATCAGATGACATTAGATCTTTCAAAGGTGAAATACCAGATGAATTATATGAAGAAGCAAATGAAATTATGTATAACTCTAACCTACTTCTTGAAACAGTATCAAATATAATTGATATTAATAAACTTAATAGTCAAAGAGTAAGTACTACTGATAAAAAATATAGCATTCAAAAAATTATTGAACAAATTGATAAAGTTAATTCTGATTTAATAAATACTAATGTAGCTTTAGTAACTAATATTGATGAACATATTCCAGAACTATACGGAGATGCAGATCATATAAGACAAATAATTACTAAAGTATTTGATAATGCTGTATCAACAACTACAGAAGGTACAATTAATCTAACAGTTGAATTATTAGATAAAAATACTAATCCAACTTTAAGATTCGTAGTTGAAGATACAGGTGAAGGAATACATGAAGAAGTACTTCCTTATATCTACAATTATAATGATGAAAAAATTAAAAATAATAAATATTACAATGCTAAAGTATTCTTGAATTTATCTATAGTTAAAAAACTATTAGAAGCATTAAAAGGAACAATTAGTATATCAAGTAATTATAAACGAGGAACAACTGTAGTAATTGAAATACCTCAAAAATTAGCAAAGGAGGTAAAGTAAATGTCTGACTTTTTAAAACAACCTTCATATTGGAGATCAATGTTATTAGTAATAATAATTTGTTCAATGATAATAAACCTTGTATTTACAATAAAGAAAGATGATAATAAAAGAACTACTCAATTATTTAATATAATTCTTAATTGTAGTTTCATTGGTACTTTGCTATTATATGTAAGTATGTTATTAGTGGATAAATTTAATATAACAAACTGGATACCTCAATTACTTATGAGATTATTCTTAATAAATAATAATTTATATATTACTTTTATAAGTATATATATAATAACTGTTACTCATTTAGCAGGAGAAAAAAACAATAATAAGTTCTATAAAGCTATAAGAATTAATATATGGATATTCCTACTTACTACTCTTATACAAGCATTCTTACCAGTTAACTTAACAAACTGCTATATGGATGGTATTGGTTCTCAATTTAGTTTATTATATTTTGCATTAAGTGTTCCTGTCTGGATAATACTAGTAAGAAAAAATATAAATAAAACAGATAAAAAAATTAAACTACAATCATTCTTATTTATCTCTCTTGGAGTACTTGCTATGTATATAAGTTTTACTATACCAGAGTCTCACGTAGTACCTATTGTTGAGTTCTTTGCAATATTCATTTTATATCTACAAAATGAAAACCCTGATATTAAATATCTAACAGAATTAAATGAAATAAGAAAAGAAACTCAAAAAGCATTAGATGCCAAGAATGATTTCCTAGAATCAATGAATGAAGAATTAAAGGAACCATTAACAAAAATAATTAACTCAGTTAATACTATTGAAAAATATAAAGAACAAGTATCACCTGAAGTTAAAGATGATATAGAATACATCTTACCTACTGCTAAAAACTTAAATGAAATAATTGGAAATATTATAGATACAAATAGACTTGAAAATAATCAAATAACAATCTATGAAGCACCTTATAATCCACTTAAAATAATTGAAGAAGCAATAGAAGAAGAAAGACAACAGAACATTAATCCAAATATAGAAGTAATTCTTAAGCATGATGAAAACATGCCTGAAGAATTAGTTGGAGATGAAAAACATACTAAGAAAATAATACATAATCTACTTTCTAATGCATTTAAATATACAGAAGAAGGTACTATTACAGTAACAGTGTTAGTTGATAGAGTTACTTATGAAACATATAACTTAAAGATTAAAGTTACTGATACAGGTATAGGTATTAAAAATGATACGCTTATTAATCTATTTACTAACTTCTCTAAGGGAGCAGAACAAAAGAACTCTAATATAGCTGGAACTGGTTTAGGTTTATCAATAACTAAAAAACTAGTAGATTTATTAGATGGTACTATTACCGTTGAAAGTATATATGGAAGTGGTTCTACATTTACTGTTACTCTTCCAAATAAAGTACATTAAAAAAACACATCATTTGATGTGTTCTTTTTTATTTTATAGTTTCAATTTTCATTAGGTTAGTAAATCCAATTTTACCAGCAACTAAACCACCAGTTACGATGATATTATCACCAGGTTTTAAATCCATGAATTTACGTGCTTCACTTATAGATAAGTTAACTAATTCATCCATATCATTAACGATATCAACTTTAACTGCATAAACACCAAAGTTTAAAGCAAGTTGGTTAGCAGTTTCATCATCACCTACTAAGGCAAGAATTGGACAACTTGGTTCAAGATTTGAAATCAATTTAGCACTCTTACCAGATACAGTAGGAACAACAATTAATTTTACATCTAAACTATTTGCAGCTTCAGCAACAGATTTAATAATTGCATCAGTTGGAGTTGAAACTTTATTATCAGCAAATACATTTTTATATTCAATTGAGTTTTCAATATGTTCAGCAATACGAGCCATAGCATCTACTGTTTCAACAACATATTCACCAGTTGTAGTCTCACCTGATAACATAACTGCATCAGTACCATTAAGTACAGCATTAGCAACGTCAGTTACTTCTGCTCTAGTTGGTCTTGGGTTATGTTTCATTGATTCTAACATTTCAGTAGCAACTATACAAATTTTTCTATGACGTCTAGCAGTCTTAACAATTCTCTTTTGACATAAAGGTAAATCTTCGAAAGGTACTTCTACACCTAAGTCACCTCTGGCAACCATTAAACCATCTGATACACCAGCGATAGCATCTAAGTTATCCATTCCCATTTGAGATTCGATCTTAGCAATAATCTTCATATCTTCTCTATGTTGTTCTTTTAAGATTTCTCTAATAGCTAAAACATCTTCAGCAGTTTGTACGAATGATGCAGCAATATAATCTCCATCATGTTGACAAGCATAGATAATGTCTTCTCTATCAACATCACTAATAAATGGAATATGTAAGTCTACTCCTGGAACAGCACAACTCTTTTTAGAGTAAAGTACTCCACCATTAATAACTTTAGCAACTACATAATCATCATACTTTTCAATTACTTCAACACTCATTAATCCATTTTCAAGTAAAACAATATTTCCTACTTGTAATGCATCAATAGCACTCTTATGATTGAAAGTTAAATGTTCTTCAGTACCAATAACATCTTCTTTAACTAACTTTATAGTGTTACCAGCAACTAACTTAATACCTTCTTCTTGAGCTACACCAGATCTGAATTCAGGTCCTTTTGTATCATAAAGAATAGCAATATTTTTACCAGTTATTTCTCTAACCTTTTTAACTGTAGAAACAGCTTGTTCTCTTTCTTCAATTGTAGCATGTGAGAAGTTAATTCTTGCTACATTAGCACCTGCTTCTACCATCTTTGTAAATACTTCAACAGTATTACTAGCAGGTCCAATACTTGTTACGATTTTTGTCTTTTTCATAATATTTAATACCCTCTTTTCTTTAAGCGCGAACAGGAATAAATATACCACAAAATAAGCTTATTTGCAAATTATTATTGAATTAAATTTATTAATTCATTTTTTTCATTTTCACTTAAAAACGCGTGTCTTACTCCCATGATCATCATTTTCTTAATATCTTCTTGTGTATATCCTTGAGCATCTATCATATATTTAATTTCTTTATTTAAAGTAGTATCACTTACAGTTCTATTATCTGTGTTAATTAATACTGAAGCTCCACTATCAAATAACTCTCTTAAAGAGTGTTCAGAGTAACTATTAGCTGCACCAGTTTGCAAGTTACTTGTAGGACATACTTCAAATAATATGTCTTCATCTCTCATACGATTTACTAGAAGTTTATCATCCACTGCTCTAATACCATGTCCTACTCTCTTAGTTCCAAAACTAAGAGCTGCTTCTATTGAAGATACTCCATCTGCTTCACCTGCATGAATTGTAAATGGAATACCTCTTTTAACTGCTTCATCAAATAAATTTTTAAAGTTAATAGTTGGATATAATCCTTCAGCTCCAGCTAAATCTATTCCACATACACCCTTATCTTTAAATCTTTCATATAAATCTAATACTTCCATGTTAGTAGCCTCATCAAAGTTTCTCATCATACATAGAAGTAGATTAATCTTTATATTACTAACACTTTTAAAACCTTTTAATACTGATTCAACTACTTCATCAAGTGATAACCCTTTTTTAGTATGTTTATGAGGTGCAAATCTTACTTCAGCGTAAATTATATTATCTTTAACTAAATCTTCGCCTAACTCTCTAGAAACACGTTCTAACATTTCTTTTGTTTGCATAACAGAGCAAGGAATATCAAACTTAGTTAAATATTCATTTAAATTACTTGCCTTCTCTTTATAACACATCTTACTTTCTGCTTCTTCAACAGTTATTCCTAAATACTCGGCAGCAGTGCTTGGTCTAACTGAACCATCTAAGTGACAATGTAATTCTATCTTTTTAATATCTTCTACCATATTTATTTCCCCTATCTAAATTTATTTTATAATAAAAAAATGCACTTTTAAAGTGCATCATTTAAATCTCTAATAATAGAGGCTTTATCCATATCACGACCAATGAAGACAATCTTATTCATTTTATCTCCAAGTTCAGGATCCCAAGCATCTTTAACATCAGGATTATATTTTAATATGTCATCTCTTTCTTCTTTAGGCATATCTATAATCCAAGAGCCAATACTTCTTAAAACTTTTTGTTTTCCTATTTTTTCAAATATTACACATTCATTATCAGTTTCCCTAGTCCAAACATATCCTTTAGCTCTAATAATATTCTTAGAGTATTTTTCAATAACATCTTGAAACTTATCTAAATCAAATTGTTTTCTATTATAGTAAACAAATGTAGTAATACCATATTCTAAAGCTTCTCCTTCTTCCTCTTCTTCAGGATTTTCTAACAACTCAATCCATCCAGCAGAAGCACTTGCTTTATCAAAGTTAAAGTTATGAGTATCAAGTATCTTTTCATTAGGTATTTCAGAATAATCTGTTTCAATTATTTCAGCATTAGGTTGAAGAGTTTTAATAACACTTCTTACTTTTCCTAATTCTTCCTTATCTACATCACTTACTTTATTAATAACTATTTGATTACAGAATTCTATTTGTTCAATTAATAGTTTTTCTAAGTCATCTTCTCCAACTTCACTATTAATTAGAGCATCTCCTGCACTAAATTCATCAACTAGTCTTTTTGCATCAACAATAGTTAAAACATTATCTAAATAACAAATTCTAGGAACTCCATAACTTTCAGAAGTTTGTTCCATAATAGAAATTGTTTGAGCAATTGGTAATGGTTCACATATACCACTTGCTTCAATAATTATATAGTCAAATTCATCTTTGCTAGCAAGTGTACTAATTTGATCTACTAAATCTTTCTTTAAAGTACAACAAATACAACCATTCGATAAAGGTACTACATCTCCTTTATCTTCTTGTTTAATATATCCACTTTTAAGAACTAATTCTTCATCAATATTAACTTCACCTATATCATTAACAATTAATGCTATTCTTTTATCTTTATTCTTTTTTAAAATATTATTGATTAATGTAGTCTTACCTGATCCTAAATAACCAGTAATAACTAAAATTGGTACTCCGCTATCGCTTAACATAAGTACACTCCCTTTCACTAAGTTATAATTTTAAATTAAAAAGAGTAATGTGTCAAACATTATTCTTTTATTGATTTAATAGCATCTTTTATTACTTTTATTGAAGCATTATATTTAGCTCTTTCTCTATCTGTAAGATTAATAGAAATATTTTCTTCTACACCATTCTTACCAATAATAGCTGGATAACTAATATAAACATTATTTTTCTTATCATATCTAGAAACTGAAATGATTCCGTGTTCATCATTAAGAATCGCATTGGTAATTCTTACTAAACACTCACCTATGCCATAACAAGTAGCACCCTTTTTATTAATTATTTCATAAGCAGCATTACGTACCTTGTCCTCAATTTCTTTCATTTCTTCTTTACTTATATAATTCTTAATATTTTGAGGCCCAATATTAAATGTACTCCAAGGAACAAATTCAGAATCTCCATGTTCACCAATTACATATCCATGAATACACTTAGGACTTATATTTAATTTTTCTCCAAGTAAAAATCTTAATCTTGCTGTATCAAGAGAAGTTCCTGTTCCTATTACTCTATTATCAGGTAGTTTTGAGTATCTAAAAGTTAAATAAGTCATTACATCTAAAGGATTAGTTGCAACGATAAATATGCCTTTAAAACCACTTTTCATTACTTCGCTAACAATAGACTTAAATATCTTACTATTCTTATTAATAAGATCCATGCGTGTTTCTCCAGGGGCTTGAGCAGCACCTGCAGCAATGACTACAATTGTTGCATCCCTGCAATCTTTATAGTCTCCAGCATAAATCTTCATCTTATTAGGAGCAAATGGTAAACAATGGTTTAAATCCATTGCTTCTCCTTCAATTCTATCTTTATTTAAATCAACTAGTACAAGTTCCTTTACTTCTGTTTTTTGGTTAAGTAAGCAATATGCATAACTCATACCAACATTACCACAGCCAATAATAACTACCTTATTCATACTACCACCTATTATAATTATAGCATTTAAGGATTATAATAAAAAGAAAGTAAAACTACTTTCTTTTATTATTAGAATCCTCTTCTTCTTTGTGCTCTATTCTTTGGTTTTTGAGCATCCTTTGAAGCAACAAATTCTATTCCAACTCCAGCAAAGTTATCATTAACTTCACTTGCAATATAACTATTATCATCTACAAATCTTATAGGATTTGTATTAACTACTCCTGCTTCTAATGCAACAACTGTTGCAAGAACAAATTGTAATTCTTTATATCTTTTAATTCTTTTATTTCTTTCCATCTTCGACCCTCCATGAAACAATTATAACACAAAAAAAGGAATCTAAGATTCCTTTTTATTATTCTTCAGAAGTTTCTTCTTCAGATACCTCAGTAACACTTATATCTTCATCTTCATCATCAGATAAGAATTCATGTTCAAGTACTTCAGAAGCATCATCACTTAAGAATTCATGTTCAAGTTCAATTCCAACATTTGCATATTCTCTTGCACCAGTACCAGCAGGTATTAGTTTACCAAGAATAACGTTTTCCTTAAGACCCTTAAGTGTATCTACTTTACCTCTAATAGAAGCATCAGTTAATACTCTTGTAGTTTCTTGGAATGATGCAGCAGATAAGAATGAACCAGTTTCTAATGCACTCTTAGTAATACCAAGGATAATTGGTTTTCCTGAAGCAGGAACACCACCTGCCATTACTACTGGTTTATTAGCATCTTTAAATTCATTCATTGATACTGTTAATCCTTCAACAAGTGTAGAATCTCCACCATCAAGAACTTTAACTCTATTAATCATACGAGAAGCGATAATTTCGATATGTTTATCTGAAATATCAACACCTTGTGATTTATAAACTTTTTGAACTTCCTTAAGAATATAATTTAGAGTTGTAACTCTGTCTGTAACATCAAGTAATTCTTTTGGAGAAATAGTACCTTCAGTAATTCTTTCACCAGCTTGAATTTCGCTTCCAACTTCTACTCTTAATTTAGCTTCATATAATGTAGTATGCTCTTTAGATACTGAATCGTTACTTACTGTAACTTTCCATTTACCATTAGCATTTTCAATCTTAGTAACTTTACCAGTTACTTCAGAAATAGTAGCTTTACCTTTAGGATTACGAGCTTCAAATAATTCTACAACTCTTGGTAAACCTTGAGTGATATCTTCAGCTCCGGCAACACCACCTGAGTGGAATGTACGCATTGTTAATTGTGTACCAGGTTCACCGATTGATTGTGCAGCCATTACACCAACAGCTTCACCGTTTTCAACGATTTGTCCAGTAGCAGGGTTTTCACCATAACACTTACGACATACACCTTCTCTAGATTGACAAGTAATTGCTGATCTAATTTCAACAGATTTAATACCTGCTTTAACAATCTTCTTAGCAATACTTGGAGTAATGTATTCATCTTTATCAACGATTACATCTTTAGTTTCAGGATTTACTACCTTCTTAGCAGCAAATCTACCAGTAATTCTATCTGATAATGATTCAATTACAGAACCATCTTTTTCATCGATTAAATCAAATACTTGTAATCCTGAAATGCAATGACAATCTTCATCACGAATAATTATATCTTGAGATACATCAACAAGTCTTCTTGTTAAGTATCCTGAGTCAGCTGTTCTTAACGCTTTATCGGCATTACCCTTACGAGTACCATGTGTATTCAAGAAGTATTCATTAACTGTTAATCCATCAACAAGTGATGAAGTAATAGGAATTTCAACTGTTGAACCATCTGGTTTAGCCATAAGTCCACGCATACCAGCCATTTGTCCGAATTGGTTAACAGATCCACGAGCACCAGATTTCATCATCATGAAAATTGGGTTTTCATTAGCTAACTTATCAGATAAATCAGCAAATTCACCGTGAACATCTTTAGTAGCCTTCATCCAAACATCACATACAGAATTATATCTTTCTTCTTCAGTTATAAGACCACGTTTAAATTGTTTGTTAATCTTATCAACTTTTTCTTGTCCATCAGCTAAGATAGCTTGTTTCTTAGTTGCAGGAGTAATATCATTCATTGAGAATGTAATACCAGCGATTGTTGAGAACTTAAATCCTGTATCTTTTAACTTATCTAGCATAATACTAGTTTCAGTTGTTTTATATCTCTTATAAACTTCAGCTATACAAGAGTTTAAATTTTTCTTAGTGAATGCACCAGTTAAAGGCATTTTAGCGATTTCAACTGGAATATTTGTACCCATATCTAAGAAATAATTCATTGGAGTTATTCCTTCGATATTATCTTTACTAGGTTCATTTAAATATTGGAATGAATCTGGGAAGATTTCATTATATTTAATCTTACCAATTGTAGTTACAAGATATTTATCTTGAACATCATCTAAGAATAACTTATGAGTAAATGATCTAACAGGAATAGCAATTCTTGTTTGTAGATCCATTTCTCCTCTTTCATAAGCCATTAATGCTTCATTAGCATTCTTAAATACTCTACCTTCAGATGTACCATAAGGTTTCTTATGTCCATCTTCTTTGTAGTTGTATTTTTCAACTTCTTCAGTTTTAGCTTTAGCTTCTTTTTCAGTTTCTAAAACTTCTATAGTACCAGTAATATATACATCTTTAGTATCTTTAAATACTAATGAATATTCATATTTACCTGGAGTTTTAACGTCTACATTAGACATATCAACATCAAGTGCATCAACGATGTAATCGATTGTCATATCACTTTCAATAAACTTAATATAATCTTTAGGATCACTTGAAAGTTTAGCTCCTTTGCCAACGAATAAATCTTTAGCTTTACGAGTCATTTCCATAGTGATGTAATAGTTTCCTAATACCATATCTTGTCCAGGAGTAACAATAGGTTTTCCATTTGCTGGAGATAAGATATTGTTAGATGCAAGCATTAAAATTCTTGCTTCAGCTTTAGCTTCTTCAGAAAGTGGTACATGGATAGCCATTTGGTCACCATCGAAGTCAGCATTAAATCCAGTACAAACAAGTGGATGTAATCTTAAAGCCTTACCAGGAACAATTTTTGGTTCAAATGCTTGAATACCAAGTCTATGAAGTGTAGGAGCACGGTTAAGTAAAACTGGATGTTCAACAATAACCTCTTCTACGATATCCCAAATAGAGTCATCTCTATTATCAATTAACTTCTTAGCACCTTTAATATTGTGTGCAAGACCTTTTTCAACTAAACCATTGATAACATGTGGTTTGAATAATTCAACAGCCATTTCTTTTGGTAATCCACATTGGTACATTTTTAATCCAGGACCAACTGCGATAACTGAACGACCAGAATAGTCAACACGTTTACCAAGTAAGTTTTGTCTGAAACGTCCTTGTTTACCTTTAAGCATTGAACTTAAAGATTTAAGAGCTCTACCAGAAGCATTAGTAATACTTCTACCTCTTCTACCATTGTCGAATAATGTATCAACAGCTTCTTGTAACATTCTCTTTTCGTTTTGAACGATAATTGAAGGAGCTCCTAATTCAAGTAACTTCTTAAGTCTGTTATTTCTATTGATAATTCTTCTATATAAATCATTTAAGTCAGAAGTAGCAAATCTACCACCGTCTAATTGAATCATAGGTCTTAAATCTGGTGGAATAACTGGAATTGCATCTAGTACCATCCATTCAGGTTTATTTCCTGATTCTTCAAATGCAACAAGACAATCAAGTCTCTTAACGATTCTAATTCTCTTTTGACCATTAGAACCTTCAAGTTCCTCTCTTAATTTTGCTATTTCAGCAGAAACATCTACCATAGAAAGTAATTCTTTGATTGCCTCAGCACCCATGCCTACTTTAAAAGTATCTCCATATTTTTCATAATATGCTCTGTATTCTTTATCAGAAAGCATTTGTTTGAATTCAAGTGGAGCTGTTCCTGGATCAATTACTACATAACTTACGAAATATAGTACTTCTTCTAGGTCTCTTGGAGACATATCTAGAACTAGACCCATCTTAGATGGAACACCTTTAAAGAACCAAATATGAGAGCATGGAGAAGCAAGTTCAATATGTCCCATACGTTCTCTACGAACTTTAGAACTTGTAACTTCTACTCCACATCTATCACATATAACATTTTTATATCTAAGTCTCTTGTATTTACCACAAGAACATTCGAAATCTTTTGAAGGTCCAAAAATCTTTTCACAGAATAGACCATCTCTTTCAGGTTTTAAAGTACGGTAATTGATAGTTTCAGGTTTAGTAACTTCACCATAAGACCATTCTCTGATCTTTTCAGGGCTAGCTATACTAATTCTTATACCATTAATTTTATTAACATCTATCATTATTCTTCCCCTCCTTCAAAATCTTCCATTTCTTCTAAATCTTCGATTGAAGGTTCTTCGTCGTCAAAATCTTCATCGTCGTATTCATCCATCTCATCTTGATCTTCTTCGTCAACATTAGTTGGAGTTGAATTTTCATAATCTTCTTCAGCATCTACTGGTACAAGTGATTCTCTAGGTTTAACTTCACCAGTATTAGCATCTATTTCATCTACAGTAACAATATCTTCAGCGTTTTCTTCATTTTCAAGTTCTTTTAAATCATGAATTTGATTGTCTTCACCAATCATTTCAACATTTAATCCAAGAGCTTGTAATTCTTTGATTAATACTCTGAATGATTCTGGAATACCAGCTGTAGTAATATTTTTACCTTTAACTAAAGCTTCATAAACCTTAACACGTCCTAAAACGTCATCAGATTTAACAGTCATCATTTCTTGAAGAACATGAGCAGCACCATAAGCATATAATGCCCAAACTTCCATTTCACCAAATCTTTGACCACCAAATTGAGCTTTACCACCAAGTGGTTGTTGAGTAACTAAACTGTAAGGTCCAGTTGAACGAGCATGTAACTTATCATCAACCATGTGATGTAACTTAATCATGTACATAACACCAACAGATACTCTGTTTTCGAATGGTTCACCAGTTCTACCATTGTATAACCAAGTCTTACCATCATGATCCATTCCAGCTTCATCCATCATTTCATAAATTTCATCTATTGTAGCACCATCAAATACTGGAGTTGCACAATAAACACCTAATTTTTGAGCAGCCATTCCTAAGTGTAATTCAAGAACTTGTCCTAAATTCATACGTGAAGGAATACCTTGTGGATTAAGTACGATATCTACTGGAGTTCCATCTGGCATGTATGGCATATCTTCTTCAGGTAATATAAGTGATACAACACCCTTATTACCATGACGACCAGACATCTTATCACCAACTTGTATCTTACGTTTTTGAACAATGTATACTCTTATAACTTTAGATACACCAGCAGGTAATTCATCTGAATTTTCTTTAGTATAAATCTTAACATCATGAACAATACCACCTGCACCATGTTGAACTCTTAGTGAAGTATCTCTAACTTCTCTAGTCTTTTCACCAAAGATTGCATGTAATAATTTTTCTTCTGAAGTTAATTCTTGAACACCTTTTGGAGTTACTTTACCAACAAGGATATCTCCATCTTTAACTTCTGTACCGATTCTAATAATACCATCAGCATCTAGATTCTTTCTTGTTTCTTCAGAAACATTAGGAATATCTCTAGTAATTTCTTCAGGTCCTAATTTAGTATCTCTACAGTCAATATCATAGTGTTCAATATGTAATGTAGTAAATGAATCATCTTTAACTAAACGTTCATTTAATACGATAGCATCCTCGTAGTTATAACCGTTGCAAGTCATGAATGCAATAGTCATATTTCTACCAAGAGCAAGTTCTCCTAAGTTAGTTGAAGGTCCATCAGCAATAATTTCACCTTTATGAACTTTATCTCCAGCGTTAACAATTGGAGTATGGTTAATGCTTGAGCAAGCATTACTTCTTTCAAATGATGCTAAATGATATGTATCTTTACCATCTTTTGTTTTAACAATAATCTTTTTACCGTCAGCATATTCAACTACACCATCATTCTTACAAACGATAACTTCACCTGAGTCTCTTGCTGCAATGTATTCAACACCAGTACCAACTCTTGGAGCTTCTGTTCTAAGTAGTGGAACTGCTTGACGTTGCATGTTTGAACCCATTAGGGCACGAGTAGCATCGTCGTGTTCAAGGAATGGAATAATTGAAGTTGTAATAGCAGTAATTTGCGCAGGAGATACATCAATAAAGTTAATCTTTTCTTTAGATGCAATTACGTCATCTCCATTTAAACGACATACTGTACTATCAACAATAATATTATTATTTTCATCCATTGGAGTTGTTGCTTGAGCGATATAATAATCTGCTTCTTCATCAGCTGTTAAATAACAAATTTCATCAGTAACATGGCAATCAACAACTTTTCTATATGGAGTTGTAATGAAACCATATTCATTAATCTTTGCATATCCAGATAAAGAAGTAATAAGACCGATGTTTGGTCCTTCTGGTGATTCGATAGGACAAATTCTACCATAGTGAGATACGTTAACGTCACGTACTTCTACACCAGCTCTATCTCTTGATAAACCACCAGGTCCAAGAGAAGATAAACGTCTCTTATCAGTTAATTCAGCAATTGGGTTAATTTGATCCATGAATTTTGATAATTGAGATGAACCAAAGAATTCTTTTAATGCTGCAGTAACTGGTCTTATATTAATTAAAGTTTTTGGAGTCATGGCGTCTAGTTCTTGAGTAGTCATTCTTTCACGAATAACTCTTTCCATTCTAGTTACACCAACTTTAAATTGATTTTGAACTAATTCTCCTACTTGTCTAACTCTTCTGTTTCCTAAATGGTCGATTTCATCAACATTACCAAATCCAGCAAGTAGATTTAAGTAATATGATGTAGCAGCGTATACATCTGGAATAGAAAGTCTTCTTAAATCAGTAGTAGTGTCTCCACCAATGATTGTAATAGTCTTCTTTTCATCGTTTGGATCAACAATCTTAACAGTTTGGATTTTATTATATTGATCTAATTCTTCATTAATAGTTACTTCTTTAATATTGTAACCATTAGCAAATGCAGGTCTAAGTGTTTCAAGTAAAGTCTTGTCAACAACTGTACCCTTTTCAGCAAGAACTTTTCCGTCAACTTTGATTGTTTCAGCAAGTGTTTGACCTAAAAGTCTATCTAATACATTTAACTTCTTGTTAAATTTATAACGTCCTACTTTAGCTAAGTCATATCTAAATCTATCAAAGAATCTAGTTATGATTTGGTTCTTAGCAGAATCAAGTGTTGCAGGTTCACCTGGACGTAATTTTTCATATATTTCAATTAATGCTTCGTCAGTATTCTTTGTTGAATCTTTTTCAAGAGTATTTTTAATGAATTGGTTATCTTCACCGAACATTTCTAGAATCTCTTCGTCAGAAGATAAACCTAAAGCTCTTAAGAAAGTAGTAGCTGCAACTTTTCTAGTTCTATCAATTCTGATATAAACTACATCTCTTGCATCTAATTCGTATTCAAGCCATGTACCATGGTTAGGGATAATCTCACCTGATACAACTGGGCGGCCATTTTTATCTATATCTTTTGAAAAATAGATAGCTGGGCTTCTGATTAATTGTGATTGGATTAAACGTTCAACACCATTAATGATGAATGTTCCTGCTTCAGTCATCATTGGAACGTCACCTAAGAACACTTCTTGTTCTTTAACTTCTCCTGTTTCATTTAAGAATACACGAGCTTGAACCTTTAAAGGAGCTGAGTATGTTACCATACGTTCCTTAGATTCTTTCACGTCATATCTAGGTTCACCAAATGAATATGAATCGAATGCTAAAGAAACTTTTCCTGTGAAACTTTCAATAGGAAAAATATCTTTGAAGACTTCATCGATACCTTCTTTTAGGAATCTGTCATATGACTCAGTTTGAATTGCTAGTAAATCAGATAACTCTAATATACTATTTGTCTTAGAGAAGTTTCTTCTTTCTCTAAAGTCACCAAATTTTTGAACTTTGTATGACATCTTTTCACCCCAATACTATAGTAATTTTGAGAAATATTTCCACCAAAAAAAGAAATAAGTCACCAACATAAAATTATACTAGCAACTTATTTCTACGTCAACCCCTAAATACAGCGAAAAATCAAAAAACCTTTGCTTTTTTCAACTATTTCTACGGAATAGATATCTTCAAGTAATTTTGCCACAGTTAAGGCTCCGTGATTCTTTCTCATAACAAACCAAACTTCACCGTTTTGATTTAAGTGTTTCCTTGCTCCTCTTAGAAATTCTAAAACAGTTTCTCTACCAGTTCTAATAGGAGGATTTGTAATAATTACATCATACTTATCTTTTACTTCAGAATATATATTTGATTCAAATACCTTAGCATTATTGATTTTATTATTCTTAATATTCATACCAGTTAAATGAACTGCTCTTTTATTAACATCAACCATGGTAGTAATGCATCCTTTTATCTTAGCAAGACTAAGTCCAATAAAACCATATCCACATCCAACATCTAAAAGAGTTACTCCACTTTTACCTTTTTCAATATAAGTTTCAATTAAAAGTCTTGATCCATAATCAAGTTTATCTTTAGAAAACACCCCTAAGTCAGAAGTAAACTCTATAGTAATATCTTTGTAATTATAATTAATCTTTCTAGTTTCACTTTTTAAATCAGCATTATTAGTAAAATAATGTTCTGCTTCCATTTAGCCACCTCTTTTTTGTTTAGTTATTATAATATAATTTTTACATAAAAAAAAGAGATTGTTAAGCAATCTTAGCAATCTTTATTTCGTATCCTCCACCATTTGGTAGATTAACAGTAACAACTTCTCCTTCTTTATGACCATATAGTGCTTCACCGATTGGAGATTCTTTAGAAATCATGTTGTTGTCTACATCAACTTCTGTAGTACCAACAATCTTATAAACTTCTTCTTCATCGTCATCAACAAAGTTAACAGTAACTGTTGAACCAAGTCCAACTTCACCTTCAACCTTTTCAATAATATTAACATTATCAACTATATATTCAAGTTCTTTAATTCTAGCCTCAGTTTTTGCTTGCTCGTCTCTAGCAGCATCATAGTCAGCGTTTTCAGATAAATCACCTTGTGCTCTAGCATCTTTAATTGCTTGAATAATTCTAGGTCTTTCTACTTCTCTTAAATTTTTTAATTCTTCTTCTACTTGTGCTAAACCCTCAGCTGTTAAATCAATTTTCTTTTTATTTGACATCGCAATCATTCCTTTTTTCATATAAATTTTTGTTTGTTATCAAACTTACTTTTAAAAGGTTACACCATTTTCAGCTAAAAGTCAAACAAAACAGTTTATTTTAAGTGTTAAAGTACTCATTTTATACATTTTAAAAAGAATTGTCTTTATCAAATTGTTCTAGATCAAAATAGAATCCATATTCTAAATATTTATTATCTCCAATTACAGCAAGTTTTTCTTCGCTTTTAATTCCACCCATTCGTGAATAGAAATCAATTGCAGGAGTATTTTCTTTTAAGCACCAAACAATCATATCTTTTCTACCTCTTGATAGAAGTTCTTTACACGTTTCATTAAATAATGCTGTACCAATTCCCATATAATGATAATCATTTTTAACATACAAACTAACCAACTCTGAATCATACTTATAAGTTTTTTCTTTAACATCAAAACAACTATAACCAAGTACTTCATTATTCTTTACAGCAACAAGAACTAAGTCTTTATATTCTTCAAAACTTCTATAATACTTTTGAGTTTGTTCTTCATAGTTAAGTTGTTTTAAGTATTTAGAAGAGATAATTCTATCATATGTTTTTTGCCATCCATCTACTTTTATTCTAGCCATTTGTTTTTGATCTTCAATTCTATTAAATCTAATAATAAAGTCTGATTTATCACTTAATTTACTAATGGCCTCTCCCATTTTGTAAATAGAATCAATTAATAACTTATTATCAATAGCAAATGATACTCTTCCTACTAATTCATCTTCATAAGGCCAACATATTGATTGACCAACTAAGAATCTAATTCTATATGTCTTATAGAAGAATTTTAAGACATCTCTTTCTGTACTTATTATTCTTCCGTTATGTTTTCTACCCTTTAACTCAGTAAAATCTAGTATAGCAAAGAAACCTGCATCTGGTTTTAAATCATGAGCAAATTTTACAAGTGGAATACCATTTAATACTTTATCTGCATTCTTCCCAAGTACACTTACTATTTCAGTCTTTATTTCTTCTTTATATTTTTTATCTACAGTATCAATTCCATCAATCATAGCCTTAAGGAGATTATATTTATAAATATATGTGCTTCTTAACTCATCAAAGTATTCTTGATACACCTTTTTTCTTTCTAGAGTATTATTAAATGCACCAGCAAGTGCATATCCAGTTATAACAGGAGATGAATCCATACTTTGAAATATTCTATTAACCATCTCTGTAATAATAGACTCATCAGCTACTACAAAACCAGCTCTAATAGAAGCTAGGCTATAACTCTTTGATAAACCAAATAAAGAAATAGTATTTCTAAACATGCCAGGAAGAGAAGCCATTGGTTTAGCAATATTATCTTTATCAAAAGTAATATCACGGTATACTAAATCATCAATTACAAATACTCCTCTTTCTAAACATACTTCACCTATTTTTTGAAGTTTATCTACATCTTTTTCTCCAAGTGCTTTTCCTGTTGGATTATTAGGATTAGCATTTAAAAATGCTACAACTCTTGGAATATAACCTTTTCTCTTGTTATATACAGTTTGCAAAGATTCATTAATCTCATCTATTTTAAGAGCTAACTTCTCTGGATTAACATAGAAGTCATCTTCTTTTTCTAAAGGAAGTAGTTGAACATCTGCACCTGCTATTTCTGCTCTTATAGTAAATAACCCATAATTTGGGGCAGGAATTAAAATAACATCTCCTGGTTTAGATATAATACTTACAATTATATTAAATATAATAGAAGTTGATGGCATGAACGTTATATTATGAACGCTCAAACCTTTTTCATCTATATCAGAATAAGTATAAGGTCTATCATTATAGATTCCTTCACCTTCAATATAATCTAGAAGAATCTTTCTAATTCTATCATCTCCTTCAGTATAAGGATAACCTGATAGATCATCTTCATCTAAACATTTTTTCATCTCTTTTATACTTAAAGGAAATGGTTTAAATCTTAAAGGATTCCCTGTTCCAAGGTCTATATCTTTAATAGTAGTAATATTTTCATCTCTTATTTCATATCCATAGTAATTAATAGCATCAGCTATATTTTGGACACTTTTATTAAAGTTTTCAAAATCATGTCTATTACCTATTGAAGGAAGACCATATCTTCTTGAATTAAGAGTTGGATTTTCTCTTAAGAATCTTTCTATTGCATTTGATTTAATTAGCATTTTATACACCAACCTTTTTTAAAAAAACTTATTTAAAGTATATCACAAATGACTTTCAGTTAAGTATTTATTTTTTTAAATAAAAAAAGAGAAATAATTTTCTCTTTTATTCAACTACATCAAACACTTTAACTCTCATCATATCATTTTTCTTAACTTCAAATGGAAGACGTATTTTAATAACCATCTGAGGATGTCTTGCAACATCTATATTATTACCATCTTCATCAGTTATATTATCAACAATATAATTAGTAGTTTTCATATCAGGTCCAAAGAATTGTACTTCATCTCCTAATTTGAAATTATTTCTTTGTTCAATAGTAGCAACTCCATCTTTATAATCAAGTACAAGTCCTAAGAAATCTTGATTAGATTCTTCTTGTCTACCAAGATAGTATTGTTCATCTACTCCAGGTAATTTATCAAAGAACTGAGGAGTTGATTCACGATTAGCTACTCTATTTAAAATATTAAGAGCATATCTTCTATATTCATCAGTTAAAGTACCATTCTCAATCTTATCAAGTAATCTTCTGTAAATTAAAATAACAGTAGAAACATAATAAATAGAACGCATTCTTCCTTCGATTTTAAAACTATATACTCCAGCTTCTAACATATCTTTTATTAAAGAAACCATATTTAAATCTTTAGGAGTCATACTAAATGGTATATCAGTGACTTTTTCATTATCTTTTTTATAATCAAAAGTCCATCTACATATTTGAGCACATCCACCTCGATTAGAATCTCTATTCGTGCAATAATTACTCATTACACATCTACCACTTATAGATATACACATTGCTCCATGAGCAAAACATTCTATTTCAAGACCAGTTTCGTCGTGTATTCTTTTAATATCATCACGAGATGCTTCTCTTGCAAGAACAAGTCTTTCAGCACCCATTTCTTTATAAAACTTTCCTACTTCATAATTAAGAGTACTTGCTTGAGTACTTACATGAAGAGGTATATTTATATGTTCATCTTTAATTAATTGCATAACTGCAATATCTGATACTAATACAGCATCTACATGAATAGACTCTAAGTATTTTAAATACTCTTTTAAACCCTCTAGGTCTTCATTATGAAATACTATATTACATGTAATATATACTTTCTTACCAATACTATGAGCATAATCTACTGCTTCCTTCATTTCTTCAAGAGAGAAGTTTTTAGCATTTGCTCTTAATGAGTAATTCTTACCACCCATATAAACAGCATCTGCACCAAAAAGGAAAGCATATTTCATTTTTTCTAAACTTCCAGCAGGAGCTAATAATTCACTTTTCATTTTCTAGCCTCCCTGTCTGTATATTCACTCATTCTATAAACTGTCTTTTTATTTAAGAATCCATCATTACCAAATTCTTCTCCATCAATAATAGAACTTATCTTATCAACAGTTAAATCTAAATTATATATTAAATAATATTTAATTTTCTCATCATTAAGAGACTCACTAAAAGAAATATAATTAAAATAATCATTACTAAATATAGCAGTACCATATTCATTTTCTTTTAAATAAAAATCATTCTTAGTAATATTTTCACTTAATAACATATCATTAAACTCATCTAAATTATTATATCTATTAAAATTACTTAAAAGTGTTCTTCTAGAATATGCAATCATATTTTTACCAAATACATTAAATACTACTTCACTAGAAGCACCATCTATTATTTCTTTTATCTCTTCTTTAGTTATTTCATTTGAAAGAACTGCAGAACTACACTTAGATAACCAGAAATTAATAGAAGATGTATTTGTACCAAAATGAGCTTGATTCCATATTAAGTTACATGAATCCTTAAGTACATTATAAACACCCAAGTCTTCAAATATAACTCCACGATACTTACATAACTCTTCTTTTATACTTTTAAGTTCATCTATACCTTTAGAATCAAGAACTCTATTAATTAAAACATAAGAATCCTTAGGAATACTATCTAAAGAAAAATCATTATAACCAACACTAAATCCTTTAAGTGCAAAAAGAAAATTGTTTATACCAATTTTCTTATATTCTTCTATCTCATCTAAATTGTTAATATTAATCAATATTTTTTGCTTTTTCATCATTTTTCTTAAAACTTACAGCAAGGCCGTCTCCAATATCATAAATCTTTGTTAAGAATTCATCATTATCATTTAACCATTCTCTATATTCAATGATCTTATCAACTAATTGACGAACATTCTTAGATTCGATTTTTTCAGGATTTTCAACTAATCCATGGAAGTTAACATTATCAGTGATAATTATACCTCCATCATTAAGATAGTTTTTAAACTTCTCAAAGAATTTAATATTTTGTCCTTTAGCAGCATCAATAAAGATTAAATCATATTTATAACCTGCTAAATTAACATCTAATGCATCTGCAAAAACTACTTCAATTCTCTTATCAAGATCACATGCTTTAATATTCTTTAAAGCTTCCTTATATCTTTTTTCATCTCTTTCAACTGTAGTAATTTCTACATTTTTTGAAGCACATGCCATAAGTATCGCACTATAACCTATAGCAGTACCAATTTCTAAAACACTTTTAACATTATTTAATTTAATATACTTGTCTATGAAAATAATAGAGTCTTTTTCGATAATTGGAACATTATTTGCCTCAGCATACCTTTCCATATCTTGTATTACTTCTTTCATTTTCCTTACACTCCTTTATTCAAGCCATTTACCACTATTACGTAAATCATTAATATTCTTGTTATGGCCATATTCTGTTTCAGCAAAATATAGTTTTCTATCAGAATCAGCTACAAAATACATATAATTTGTTTCAGTTGGTTCTATTGCTGCCTTTATACTTGATAAAGATACACTTGCAATTGGTCCAATAGGAAGTCCTATTACACATGCTGCACTTCTTGTATTATATCCATGGCATCCATTTAATTCATTTGGACCTAACGTACCAGGTATCATAGGAAGTTTTGCATCATAATAAGTAGTAACATCACTACCTAAAGACCATCCTTTAGCTATTCTGTTGTAGAAAACACCTGCTGTAAGCGCTCTGTCTTCAGCGCTGACAGCTTCTAATTCTACCATACTTGCAAGAGTAAGTAAACCATGAACTCCATAAGGGCTAGTTTTAATTTTATCTTTAAATGGTTCTAATACTTCTCCCATCTTTCTTAGCATAGTATTACTTATATCTCTAACAGAAGCATTTTTATTAAATTCATACTTATCAGGATAAAGGTATCCTTCAAGTGGATAATATAGTTTATCATTAAGTATTTCATCACTTACAAACCAATAAGTATTAACTACTCTTTGTAGATATTCTTTATTATTAAGTTGATTAATAACTTCTTCTTTAGAGTAACCAAAATTCTCACTTATCACTTCCGCATAATCAGTAAGTCTTTTACCTTCAATAAATTGAACAGTAACAACTTCTCCTTTTGCATTTCCAATTCCAGATAAAATAGTAAGTATAGTATTAAAATCATATGACTTACTTAGTTTATATTCACCTGCATAGAATTGATCTATAGAAGTAGATTTTAAATAAACTTTAGACCAGAAAGCTGATTTAATAAATCCTTCTTTTTCAAGTCTGTCAATAACTTGGTTAACACCTTCACCTTTATTAACAACAAATATAACTGTTTCTTCACTTGTAACATCAACTGGTGCAGATACATATGCATAAATACCTGCATAACACCCAACAACAACAAGTAAAGCAACAAGCAATACAATAGTAGTTATTTTAATAAACTTAGAAGCTTTTAAATCCATCGAATCAAGATTTAAAGAATCAAGTCCCTTGCGTTTTCTCCTATTCACCACTGTTACCCTCATTTGCTTCATTTATAGCTTCATTTACTTTTTCAGAAATAGAAGATAATATACTTTCAATTACTTTCCATTCTTTTTCATTTGTAAGTGGTTTAAGTGATAAATCTTCTCCAGTTGGATCATATGAACTAGCATATACTTTTATATTACCAGTTTCATCTTTAGTATTATCAGTATAAGCTATATAGCTTTTACCAGTTTCATCACTATCAAAAGTGAATAAAACATCACATTCTAATTTTTCTCCAGCTTCATTTGTAATAATTAATTTTCCAGGTTCTTTTCCTTCCATCTTAGTTACCTCTTTCCTTTTCTATTTCAACTTTTCTTAAATATGTATCTAGAATAACTGATGCCGCAACTGCATCTACTATTCTTTTTCTTCCCTTACGAGACATATCTTCATCTAGTAAGTAATTAGTAGCTTCAATTGTTGATAATCTCTCATCAATTAAATTAATTTCTAAATCACATTTACTTTCTAATTTATTTTTAAAGTTCATAGTTCTTTCAACAGCTTCGCCTAAAGTATTATTCATATTCTTAGGGTACCCTAGAACTAGTACTTCTATCTTTTCTGTTTTAATTATTTCTAATACTTCATCTACTAGTGAATCAGTATCTTCATATCTAATTGTTTTATAAGGGCTAGAAATCATACCTAGTCTATCTGATGTAGCAAGACCAAGTGTTCTAGTACCTAAATCCATTCCTAAACATTTCATTAGTCTTCCAAATATCCCCTTACTATTGCCTCTATTAAAACACCACGTTCAATAGAAGTTATTTTTTTTCTGGCATCCTTATATGAAGTGATATAAGAAGAATCTCCCGTTACTAAATATCCTACTATTTGATTAACAGGATTATATCCTTTTTCTCTAAGTGCTTCATATACTTCATCAAGGGTAGCCTCAACTAATGCATCCTCTATTTCAGTTATACTAAACATTCTTGTATCATTCATTCAAGTTTCACCTCGCATTTATAGTTTATCATGAATACATCTTTTCTACAACAAACTAGGGTCTCATCAAGATTATATTATATAACAAAAAAAGAAAAATCAGCAATTAATTAGCTGATTTAATAAACTCTTCTAGTTCTGATTTTGATTGAAGTCCTATTTTCTTTCCTACTTCTTCTCCATCTTTAAATAGTATTAAAGTTGGAATAGACATTACTCCAAATGATGCTGATAAAGTATCAAAGTTATCAGTATTAACTTTTACTATCTTTACCTCATCCATCTCTTCTAATACCTTACCCATCGCTTTGCAAGGACCACACCAATTGGCATAGAAGTCTACCAAAGTAACTCCTGTACTTACTAGTTCTTTAAATTCACTTTCTTTTTCTAAATGCTTAATCATTAATTCTCCCCCACTATTGTATTAACACCTTCAAGTGTTTTATCTATATTATCTTGAATATTCTTAGAAACATCTTCATCTATTACGTATTCTCCATTTTCTTCCCATTCAGAAATAAATTCATCAATACCACTTATCTTTAACTTACCATTATCAACAAGTAAATTAACTCCATCTAAAGTAATAATATTATATTTAAGAAGAATTCCTAAGCTTAATAGATTAGCATTAGTTTTATCATCTTCTCCTTCATATTTAACTGATACTTCATATACTTCTTTTATAGAAGAATATAACTTATTAGTAATATTTGATAAAACTGGTGTATGTGTTATTATCTTATCTCCTAAGTATGATTCATTATAATACTTAGCCGTAATAGGTATTTGAGCAAGTAAGAATAATAATAAAAATACATATATAAAGTATTGTAATAAACTACATACTGCACCAATTATTTTACTAGGTAAAGCAATTATAATTGTTGAACTAAGTAGTTTATCTACTAAACCAGTTACTTTAAGTATTATTTTTAATAATATACTTAACACTATTAAACAAACTACATAAGCAAGTCCTTCATAGAATAAGATATTAAATACACTTATACCTTGGAATATTCCTCCAAATGAGAAAAATGGCCAATGTTGATACATAAATGTACTAACTGGATTCTTTAAATAATATGCTATTACAAATATTAAGAATGTTCCTACTAAATTAATAGCAGAACTAATTCCTCCACTTCTCCATCCTTTAAAAATACCAATTAATAAAAATATAATTATAATAAAATCAATTACATTAAAACTCATATTATTCACCTTACTTAAAGTATATAATAATTATTATTTAAACTAAATAGATAATATAAATTCTTTTAATCCATTAACAGGATCATATCCAAGTTTTATCTTTATATCAATATTAGATAGATTAATAATAATATCTCTTAATTCATCTAAAGTATATAAGTTACCAATTCTCTTTAATATATAAACTCTACCACTTTTAAATCCAAGTTCATTTGCAATTGTCTCATCGCTAAGTCCTTCATTAACAGCTTCTTTAACTAAATAGATATTAGAGAACTGTCCATTAATTAAACCAATTAATGCATACATGTCATCTCCTCTTTCAACTATCTTGTCAAAGTAAGCAAAAGCATCTTTAAACATCTTATTAGCAATAGCATCTGTAAATTTAAAAGTAATATCATTATAATCAGTTTCTTCTCCTACCCCTTTAGGAATTATATAACTTGAACCATATTCATTTACCACTTTCCAAGTAATATTATTAGTAATAAGTGCTAACTTGTCTATTTCATTAAATAATAAATCTATATTATTAACAGTATTTTCTTTTAATTTAACAAGAGCTTTAGGTTCAATAGTAACATTTATTTTACTTATATAATCATTTATATAATTATCTATTTCTTCATCTTTTATATATAAATCTATAAACACTGTTTTCTTAAGTAACTCTTTAGCAGTATCTTTTGTCTTATTTAGATTATTACATATAAGTACTAAAGTAATACTACTATCTAAATTATTAATTAAGTTAAATAATTTATTAACTTGTTCTTCATACTTTGGCTTACCTCCAAAGTAATTAACTTCTCTAACAACTATTGCTCTATCATCATTAAATAATCCTACATATGATGCATCTATAACAACATCTTCTAATTCATCTACATCTAAACTAAAATATTTTCTATCAGGAATATTTTCTATTAAAGAAGATACTTTATCATTTAATAATCTAAAACTAGTTGATCTAATTACATAAACCATTATACTGACTCCGTTACATTACAATCATATAAATCATTAGCTACAAATGTTTTATAAACATCTTTAATATCTGATTCATGATTAATACCTATTTCTTTACTATATTCATCAAATATACTCGCATATGTTCCTACATTTATTTCAGTATGAACACTTATATCTTTATCATTTATTCTTTTAACTATATATCTAAGACCATTATTATTAAATTTACTTCCTAAATCATTCTTATATTTTTCTAAATATTCATACATCTTATCGTATTCTTCAGACTTTTCATAACTATAAGTTTCATCTCTAAAGTACTCATATAAAACACCATCTTGTTTTTCTAAAAACTTAAATTGTAATACTTCTTTATATTCTTTACTATCTCCGTTCTTAGTACAAGTTAACCATTGATATCTTACTCTAGACTTAGAATACATAGATGATAATAATATTAAAACTAAAAATCCTACAACTAAAATTATAGAAACTTTATATGGATTATATGTTGTCTTCTTCTTTATATCTTTCATAAGATTCACCATAACAATTATACCATGATAATTATAATTATTGGTAATATAAATAAAACACTTGCAAATTTAAGAATTGTTTGTTATATTATTCACGTACTTGGCGGAGTTGGTGAAGTGGTTAACACGCCGGATTGTGGCTCCGGTATGCAAGGGTTCGATCCCCTTATTCCGCCCCATTTAAGTATATAAAAACAATATCTCACGATATTGTTTTTTTATTTTATTCAAAATATGTAATCGATTCTAAAGATCCATGAGTTGTTATATCTTTTATATATTCTCCATTAGAATAAAAATACTCACCTAATACAGACCCATGTCCTTCTTCAGATGTAAGTTCAATAATGGCATATTCACCTTTTGGAAAATAATTAATTGATGCACCTTTTGTATCCTTTGTTCTTTCCTTCGCATCTTTTGCTATTTTTTCTATTTTTTCATTCTCAATTATTACTTTATCATAATTTGAATCTCTTTTTGACAATTCAATTGAATCTTTATATATAGCTTCATATTCTTCGCATATATCCCCTGATCCTGAATACCTATATGTTGTTTCTTTTCTATTAAATATATTCTTTTGTAATGTTACTGTTACAGGTTTATTATTTACTATTGCAATATAAGTATCTTCAGATGTTACAAAACCATTTTGATAATTATACTTTAATATATAATCACATTTGTTAATAACATATAATTCAAATAGATATGAAGATACAAATAATAATGAAGGAATAATCATTAATATTGTATATTTAATTGATCTATTATTATCATTCTTTTTTGTATTTTTAATCAATTTATTAGTACGACTAACACCAATAAAACATATAATGATTGAAATAAAAGAAATTGGAATGATATAAAAAATATCCCAATCTATTTCAACTATTTCACTGAAGTAACATATATACATGCTTATTAATATATACATGATATAAACTTTAATTAAATTATTAAGAGTAATTAATTTCTTATTTTCTTTATTTGATTCAAAAAGAAAATACATAGATATTATAAAAAATAAAAAAACATTAAGATATATAGCTCCCTTTAACATTGATGAACATCCTCTCATACTCTATAACTAGTTTAATACATTTTATCATTCTTTAAAATTTTATTAAATAAAAAAACGAATCTAATTTGATTCGTTTTTCTTTTTAAATAATGATTTATTCTTTTCAACGTCTCTCATTATTTCATTTCTAAATACGACATATGGTTTACAACCCATTCCAATATCACATAAAAGATCAATATCATCTCTTGTATTACTTCCTTCATATCTAGATAATTCTTCAAAACTAGTTAATTTGTAGTAATTATCTTTATCCATAACTAGGTTACGAGTCCAATCAAGAACAACAAATCTATCATCATCTTTAACTTCAAGTATAGAATGTAATACTTTAGAAGATCCTATTGTTATATAACCAGTTACAACATATGAATTAGGAACACTAGATGAAATACCCATTATACTTGAATGACAAGTGCCATATCTTTTATCACTTAATAATTCTTTTTTTATTCCTGGACCTTCAGAAATTCTAGAAATAAGATTAAAAGGAATAGATACTTCTTCATCATTATAAACATATCCATCTTTTTCTTCATCATAACTAATCTTAGATATATCTATATTAACTTGTTTATTTAAAAAATCTTTAATTTTAACTAATAGATTTCTTTTTTCATGTCTAGTAAATCTATCTAAAGTTATAAATCTTAATGCATCTTCTCTACTACCTTGTTCTTCACTTGGTAAATTAGGATAATCTTTAAACAATAATTCATAAGTATTATTATTTATACCATCATTAACATTGCTGCCATCTAATCTAGTTGCCATTTTTATTTCTCCTTTTTATCTTTAATTTTAAATAATCTCCCTCTATATTAACATCATTAACAATATTAATATCAGGATATTGTTCTTCAATTCTATACATTAGATTAAATAAATCTTCTGTTTTTAAACGACTAATTGTATCTTCTCTATTATATACTTTATTATACCAATTAACAGCAGTTTCATATTCACGTTCTAATGAAGCTACTGAAGGCATAGTGGATAATAAATTACCAATACGAACCACATCATCTTTTGCTCTTTCACCCATTATTTGATGATATTCATAATTAAGTACTTGCATACTAGGAACAACTATTGTAGTTATTCCTTTTTTCTTAAGTTCATTAATAAAATATATTAAAGAATATACTCTACTTGGATGTACATTTGTGTTTTCTATACCTTTATTAATCTTATATAGTTTTCTTTCTATTTTTTTACTATTATGTCTATATTTAGCACTTTGAACTCCATAGATATAACAATTATTATCTTTATCTATGTCATATAAAATATGAGGTAATTCATAATCTTCTTCTTTTTCATCAGTAATACTAAAAATCATACTTCTAGTTGATTCATCCCAGGTAGGATTACTTATAGTTTTCATTTTAACTTTATAATCATAAAACATATCTACTATAGTAAAATCATAATTATCTAAAGTATGATTTTTTAAAAACTCTAACTGTTTTTCTAAAAAACTTTCGATATTATTAACATCTTCAATTCCCATACGTAACCAAATACGTCTCATTAAATACATTGCATAACTTCTTTCAGATGGACGATCAGTATACTTTGATTCTAATTCAAGCGATGCATTAACTATATCAGTTAATAAATGGAAAAAACGTGAGGTATCATGTACATTAATAGTAAGTACTCCTTCATCTTGACTCATTACTTTTTCAATATTTTCATCACTTATATCAGGAGTCCAATAACCTTCAAGTTTATGAGGATTATTTTTTACATGGTTAAATAATTCTAATCCACTTTCCCCAAAGTTAAAATTAATATTAGGTACATCTCTACCACTTTTAATATCATATATAACTCTTTCAACAAATAATTCAATGGTTTCTTTAAACTCTATCTTTTTCATAGGCATCTCCTAGATGAGTTTTTTATCATCTTTTCTTAATAAAGACAACTTTTTATCCAAATCAAATAAGTCATAGAAATAACCAGCATCTGTACCAATTACTTCATCATCAAGTGTAATTACTCCATCAACACTACTTAATTTAATATTGTATCTATTACAATATTCAACCATGATTGAAAAAATAATATTTCTAACATCTTTATACATATTCTTAGATGCATCTTTAATATAAGAAACTGATAATAAAGAATCTGGTAATTTACCCATATTAACTAAATTACAAACTTCACTTGATTTATCATTGTAAAAACTTGTAACAAAATCATAATCGAATATTTCACAATTTATAACTGCATCAAATGTTTCATCACAATCACGATAACCCAAAAATTTTTTATCCATTTTATCTTTATAAGACTTAGCTAAACTTGATTTAAATGAACAAGTATCTTTCTTTTCTTTTATTGTTTGTAACATATCATCTAATTCAAATATATTATAAAATAGTTCATTGCCATCACCTATTATTACTCCATTAACAACAAGACATTCATCATTTACTTCATAAGGTATTTCGTTTTTCTTACAATACTTAATGATATATTGAACTACCATTTGATATAACATACGATTAGTAAATCTTAAAACAGTATTAATTGCCTCTACATTATCACAACAACCATAATTAAAAACATAATCATCAAAATGATCACACGTATTAAAAAAGGTCTTTAAAAAACCATCGTCAAATTCAGTACACTTTAATAATTTATTATGTAAATAATTAGTTGTACTATAACCAAAATAATCTAATAATAATCCTTTTTTATATTGTTTTTCTAAATCTTTAATTAAATCCATAATTAACCCCTTTATTTAGGAATGTATTATACACTTATTTATAAAAAACGCAAATTTAGGGCATTAAAAAAGGTGGTATTTCTACCACACAATTGTATTTTCTTTATTTTTTCTAGCTCTTACCTTTTTTAATTCTTCCGTATTAGGAACTTTATACTTCATATGATGTGTTGCACATTCACATCTACAACTACTACAACCATCAAAGAAATCACATCTCTTCTTATCAAGAATACCAAAAGTAGCTTCTGGACAAACATTATTTTCTTCCCAATAAGCTAAGGCATCATATGGAGTAAAATAGCCTTCTTCATATATTTGATCACATACTTCATCAGTTAAATTATCAAAGAATGCAAGTACTTGTTTTCTAACAATGATAGAGTTAACTAAACCTTTTAATGCAACAATTTGTCCTTTATTACCATGAGTAAGAATAGCCTTTTCTATTAGTTCATCTTCAATTGATTTTAAATACATTAAATAAAAATTTCTATATTCTTCAAAATCATTAAAAACATAAACTTCTTGTTTATCACACGCACGAGGATACATATGTAATTTTGAATTAATCTCTCTCACTGATGGATGACTTACTTTTTTAGCTTTAACAAAAGATAAAAATAAGTTAGTTTCAAAATCTAATTTAGGTATATCTCTTCTCTTTCTAAACTTAATTATTTTCTTTTTCATGAGTTCTCCCTGACCTAAATAATATTATGGTGCTGGCTAGAGGACTCGAACCTCCGACCTATGCGTTACGAGGGCATTGCACTACCAACTGTGCTAAGCCAGCAACATTACATTTATTATATCACTAACGTGTTCTTTTTTTAATTAATATTTGATATAATTTACTAGGTGATAAAATGAAAAAAACTAGAAGAAAATTAAACAAGAAATTTGTAATAACAACAGCTATATTACTAACAATATTAATAATATCAACAACATTCTTAATAATTGTTAAACATAACAAAAAGGAAGATGTTAGAATAAAAATAGATGATATAAAAGGTAATACTTACAAATATAATATAAAAGATCAATTTACTAATGTAACTAAGAGTTCAATTACTTTTAATGACGATGGTAAAACAGGTAAAAAAGAAATATTTTTAACTAATAATATAGATAATAAAGATAATACATCTACAATTGATTTTACTTACTCAATTGCCAAAGATGAAATAGAAGGCTATGTAATAGAACTAAAATACAATATAATAACTGAAACATATAAAGTTAATTATGAAACAGGTTGTATTTATAATGCTCATGATAAATTAATTACTTATTGCAAATAAAAAGAACTTATCAATGTCATAAGTTCTTTTTATTTTTCTAGTTGTATAAATTATCAAGTTTGAGTCGATTTATTGTTTTTTGCTTTCGGTAAGGTTTTATTTGGATCAATTCACCAAAAGCTATTAAATAATAGCATATTTTATTTAAATAAGCAAATTACTCATTACTTAAAAACTCAAATATTTCTTTCCAATCCTTATATACTCTTCTATTAGCACTATCATTTTTACCATTAGAAATAAGTATACCTTTTACATTTGTACCATTTAGACTATTAATATTATCAACATCATCATCTATTAAATAATCTATTTCTTCATCTAAACAAGTATGAACCTTATTAAAACACTCAAATATAATACTATGATATTTAAATCTATGTTTATCTAACCAATTCTTAGTAATATCTTCTCCTCCTGGTCCATTTATATTTCTTCTGGTTACAAATATAATAATATTACCTTGATTATATAATTCATTAATAAAAAAGTTAGCAAATGATTTTACTTTTATCTTTTCAAATAGTCTCTTATCTTTTACATATTTAAAAAAATTTTCAACATCTTCGCTTGTCCAATAAAACATATCAGTTAATAGATAAGCATTTCTATTTTTAAAGCCTTTACCTAAAAGATATTTCTTATCCCATTTTAAAGCATACTTTATTAATGCATCTTGAGTTCTTGCAACGGTATCATCTATATCTATTCCAATTCTCATTTCACACCTACTTCACATTCTCTTTTATAAAACTATATAAAGCACTATTACCTTCATTTGATAAATGAAGACCATCTGATAATAAGTACTTTTCATTATTTAATAGTTCATTATAAAAATCAAATACAAATACGTTATCACTTTTTATACTACTTAAATCTAAATTAGTAACATTAATAATATAAAGATTTATATCACTTAATACACTTATAATATCTTTATAATCATCTATATTTAATTTCATTGATTTATCAAATACTAAAACAATATTTTTAGTTATAGTTTTATTATCTTTGATAGTTTCTAAATCACTTTTTAATGTCTTATAATTGTATTTAGAATTAGTAATATATTTGTTATTTGAATTATCTTCAAAATAACTAGATAAACCAATTAATAAGTCATTACCAAAGTAAGTAAATTTGTTATTTCGAGCATCTTCATGTTCTTTTAGTATCTTTTCTTTTTCTTGATTATATCTTTCTAAATATAAGTTATAAATAGCATCATAAATACTATCTGTGAATGCTTTTCTTCCTGATGAAGTTAAATGTATACCATCAGCTGCAAAGTATTCAAAGTGTCCTTTTGAAATTTGTTCCCAATCAATAATATGTAAGTTTTCATGTTCAGAAGCAAACTTTTTAATCTTATCATTAAAATGAACCGAACTATCATTAGTAACAGTCATCCAAAATACATCCCTGTCTCCAATAGTTGCAAGTGTATCAAGTTTAGCCTTATTATTACAATCTCCATTTGCTCCAAAATTCATAACAATTGGATTACCTAACATATTCTTCTTTTTTAAATCACTTAATATTGGATTAGCTTTATAACATGTTCTTGATATTTCAGCATCAAAGTAACCATTTTTAAATGTTGATTTAAGCGTAGGAACAGCACCTAACATAACTGAGTCTCCAACACATACTATAGATAATTCTTTTACTTGTTCTTTTAAAGCTTCTTTATCATTATCAAGACTACTAAGTATATTATTCCACTCTTCTTCTTCACTTTTTAAAGTTTTAAAATATGCTTCATTATATTCATCTATCTTAGACTGATTAACTTTTAATTCTTCTTTTAATTTAATCATATCTTCTGAATAGTCTTTAGCTCTAACAAATTTAATAAAACCAATTATACTAAAGAATAATATAATTACTAAGAAAACATAATTAATATATCTAGTTATCTTTTTATCATGTTTATCAAATGAAAAACTAATAATAATTGAAATAACAAGTATTAATAATACTTCAAGATAATAGTTAGTAATACCCATATAACCAAATATAAAAATAACTGGATATTGTACTAAATAAACTGGATATGTTATTTTACCAAGTATATTAAGTATTGGTATCTTACCTTTATAAATTAAAGAATAATCTATAAGTCTTAAAGATATAAATGATACTATGATCATACTAGCTATTAAGAACTTAGACTTATCACTTATAACAATACATAAGAATATAAGAGCTCCTAAGTAGAGCAAGAACATTAATCTATTTAGTATCTTATTATTATAAATAAATCCATTTATAAAACTACCGTAGTAGTGATACATAAATCCAAATAATAAACCATATATTAAAGAAAAACTTCTAGAGAATGTATCATAGTATAAGAATATTCTGCTTGAATTATGTCCTTGATAGATAAAGTATCCTGTACTAATAACAGATAATAAGATTAATACTCTAATAGGACGTTTACCTTTATTATTTTTACCTATTCTTTTTAAAATCATAAATATAAAAGGAAATACTAATTCAAATTGTAATAATATACCTAAATACCAACAATGCATAAAAGGAGATGCAATATGTCTTGCAAAGTAATCTAAATTAGTATTAAGTTGCCAATAATTATTATATCCACCGAGTATAGAAAATACTTCAGGTTTTAAATTTAACCAGTTATACTCTTTAAATAAAGCAATTACACCTATACTTATAAATATAACTGCTACCATAGGAATATATACTCTATATATTCTAGTAATATAGTATTTTAATATATTAAACTTTTCATGTTTAAAAACTGATATACAAGACAAAAAAGAAGTTAATACAAAGAAGGTACAAACAGCTAAAAAACCACCTTCAACTAACCCTATATGATACAAAAAAACAAATATACAAGAAATAATTCTTATAATATCAATATCATAATAATAACTCTTCTTCATACAAAACAACTCTCTATAATCATTATAACATAAGTTAAAATAAAAAAAGATAAAATAGGAATCTATTTTATCTTACTTAATTTATATTCTATATTTTGTTTATTAAATGTGAATACGTCTATTATCTCATCTCTGTCATATGGCTTTATAGGAGTTTCCATTTTATCTTCTACTCTATTTAACACATCTTTAAGATGTTTAAAGTTTAATAAACGTAAATGATGTAGTAGTTTATCGTAGTATTCTCTATTATATCTATATAATTCATCAAATATCGAATTATAATAAGAATCAATAAATAAAGCATAGTGACCTTCTTTAACAGCAACGCTTGATCCTGTCCAATCATTATCAAAAATTGGATATATAGTTTCATCATTAGTAACAATAATATTTTCATCATGTCTATCAGCATTACCAATTATAATATCAAATACAATTAGATTATATAATTCATCAACAATCTTATCACGAGCTGGAATTCCTTCAAGACAATCGGAAATATTACTAATACTATTAATAATATAGCCACTAACATTTTCTTTTAAATAAGCATTCATTAACTTTTGGTTATCACTTGAAAAATCCTTAGAAAGATATCCATGATAGTCTTTATATTTAGCATAATAGTATTCTACACAAGGTATTCCATAGTCTCTTGCAAATTCATTAGCAATTAACTCAGAATAAGGAACTCCACCTGGTGCTACAGATTTAAAATAATATATTTCACCATCTATATTAAACTTCTTTATGTGATAATCATTTTCACTAGATATCTTCATATCATCAGTTAATATAGGTATACCATGTATCTTACTTTCCATTTTATTTCGCCCCTTTAAATCGATACATATATTAACAAAGTATTAATTTTTAGTCAAATTATGCACTAAAAAACACCTTAAAAAGGTGTTAATTAATGTAAATGGTGTTCCTGGGCGGAATTGAACCGCCGATCTTTCGCTTAGGAGGCGACTGCTCTATCCAACTGAGCTACAGAAACATTTTAAAGACATATATATTATAACATAGTAATAATTATATGTATCTTTTAAACAATAAAAAAACAGGTATTATTAATACCTGTTTTATTTTTAATTCTTTTTAGAATTTTTAATCTTTAATGCAAATAGAAGAATTGCTACTAAAGAAACAACTGCAAGTGAAACATAAGTAACAATGTTATCACCTGTTTTTGGATTACTTACTTCTTTAACAGTTACACTTTTCTTAACGAAGTCTCCACCTTCATAATTAGCACATGCAACTTCATAATTACCTTTTGAAGTAACTGTGAAACTTCCAGTGAATGCTTTTTCATCAACTTGTGATGATAATACATCAATTTCTTTTCCTTCAGAATTATATAACTTACAAGTTACTGCTACAGACTCTTCTCCTGTAGTTCCTTCATAACTAATCTTTCCTCCACTTACTGTTGCATCTAAAGATACTACATCAGTTTCAGCAGCATTAACTACAAAAGGAATAACAAGTAAAACAATTAATAAACTTAAATATCTTTTCATATTAATGGTCCTCCTCAGGATCGTAAAGATTTGCTTTTACACCTTTACCAGATCCAGCAACAGTACCAGCATAAGTTTTATCTGTACTTCCTTTATTTTCTACATATACATAGAATGTCTTAATCTTTTGGTCTTCTCCTTCTTCAAGTTCATATTCAAATGAAGAATGTTTTAATCCTCTTCCATGAACATTAGGATTATGTTCTGGATCAACAGGAGTTTCTTCATCTACTTCATATTCAGGAGTAATATTACCTAATCCGTCATCTATACGTTTAACTGCATTTAATTTAACCATTTTTTCAGTTCCATCTTTATAAATAATCTTAGCAGTTAAATCATAATCAGAGTAACTCTTAGTTCTATCAAAATAGAAGTCAGCAATTATAATTGGTTTATGATTTTCACCATGTCTTATCCATGGATCAACAGTTGTTCTTTTTATTTGGAAATAAGATTCCTTATTATTACTATCTGTTGCTTTAAATACTACATGATCATAGAAATTAGAATTAAATTTAATTCTCCATTCATTATCAACTTTAGATACTTCAACTGCTTTCTCAGAAACATCTAAAGCTTCAAGCGCAGTAATATTAAATCCATTGTAATCTAATGTTTTAATATTAACTATGTTTTCAAGAATATTAACATCAATTCCTGTTGGTTTATCTTTAGCAGTATCAGATATATCATATTGATCTCTTCTTAAGAATGGATTAGCCCATGTAGATGGATAATAATGTAAATCATCTAAACTACCAATTGATACGCCTTTATAGTCATCATTATAGATAACTGCTTTAAAGTTTCTATCTCCATATGAAACATAAGCATTTTTTTCTTGAGGTTCACCTACTGGTTGTAATTGAGCTCTTACAATTAATTTATGATCCTCAGTAACTGCTTTTTCATTAACACATGATTGAAATGCATCCCATTCACTACCTGGTGCCATAGGATCTGTAGGTTTATTACAAACAGTAGCATATTTATCTTCATAAGGTCTTACATCTTCAGGATCTCCAATCATGTCTTTTGGATCAACTTCAGCCCAATTAATTGAATTTGCTTCAGGAATACCTTTATACATTTTGTATAATCTTACCCATTCATCAAACTTAGCATCTGTACTCCAGCCTTTTAAATCGACATTAACATCAAATGATTCATTAGTTCTATCATCTATTACTGTTGATGCTTTAATAAAATTACTACTACCATCACCTGTATCATGAATATCAGTATAATGTTTGAAGCAAACACCCTCATGATTTTTACATGCCCAAATAAGATAAGCATGTCCATCAAAATGTGATCCACCAGAATTAGGTTGATTTGGATCAGGTTGATTTGGATCAGGTTGATTTGGATCAGTTGGAGGTGGATTTTGATTACCACTTGGTGCTTTAACAGTTAATGTAGTATTACTACTAATTGGTGTTTCAGGTTCATATTTTGTTTCACCAATTGTTAAATCAAAAGCGTTTCCATTGTATCTAACCCATACAGTTCCATTAACTGTATTAGGTATATTTACAGTACAAACATTGTTACTACAATTATAGAAAAAATTGTTAGTTTCATCTGCTTCTCCAACCATTATGTCAATTTTTTGATGTGGTTCACCAGCCTGATCAACACCTAGACCACCGGTTGTAGAAAGCGTATAAACACTTGAATCTTCTACATTAAATGTAATAACAAAAGCATCACCAGCTAATACACTTAAAGGAAAAAACATGTTTAAAATTATTGCCATTACCAAAGTTGAACAAATAATTTTTTTGAGTAAATTTTTCATTTTCTTATTATTCCTCCTATACAACTCTACTCTAATTACAAGATAATATATAATATGCAAAATAGCAATATAATTTTTATAAATTCAATATATTTACATACAAGACATATTTTATATTTTTTAAAAATGGTATAATAAGAAAGGATATGAGGAATGATATATGCCTAAAATAGAAACACTTATATTTATAGTCGCACAGCTATTTGGTATTGCAGCCTTTACATTTAACTTTTTAAGTACATCATCTACTAATAAAAGAGCAATTCTTACCTACAATGCACTTGCAAACTTTTCAAACTCCTTATGTTACCTATTACTTGGTGCATTCACAGGTGTAATAAGTAGCGTGGTAGCAGTAATAAGAAACTTAGTATTTGATAAATATATTAAAAGAAAAAAGAAGATACCATTTTTAATTCTAGTAATATATTTAATAGTTGCTTTAATAATTAATATTCCATTTGTTAAAAATGTATTAGATATAATACCAATCTTTAATATTATTATATATGGTATAGCTCTTTGGTATGGAAATGTATTTATACTTAAAATAGCAACAACTGTAGCTGGAGTAACAGGTATAATTTATAACTTCATAGTTCAAGCCTACACGAGCATGTTACATTCAATATCAGATTTACTAGGTGGTCTATTAGGACTAGAAAGAGTAATAAAAGAAAAACATAAAAGAAGAAGAAAAAGAAAATAAAAAAAATATATATGTTTACCATATATATTTTATTTTTCTCCAATAGTTAAAATATTAATAACAAATAGAAATAAGAAACAAATACTATAATTAGCAAATTTCAAAGTCTTAACTGCTTTTTTAGGATTAAACTTATATAGTCCATATTCATATATAGCAACTAACTTATCAACTGCTGTTAAAACCCATGCTTCTCTACTTCTAGGTAATACTACACTAAGAGGAAACATATGAGATACTATCGCATTCTTTTCTTTCTCATTAAGATCAAATTCACCACATGCATTAGCAAGAGCAATATCTGGATGAACAACACCTTGTATTAAACCATGATTTGTTTCAAATTCGTCATTTGTAAAGAAATCATGTAAAAGTGCTGCTCTTGTTGCAGATATATAATCTAAATTTAATTTACGTGATACTTTATATACATTTCTTGAAACTCTTAAAGAATGTTCTAATCTTGTTAAACCATGATGAGATTCAAGATTTAATTTTTGATACTTTTTATTTGAAAGAATTTCTTTTTCAATGTCATTATAACTTACTGATTGCTTTTTCATTTCTTTCACCAAGTAAGATTATACACTATTATTTATATTTTTCAAAGTTTTAAGGAAAAATTTCTAATTAGTTGTCATATAAAAACAAGAATTACTTCTTGTTTTTCTTTTTACTTTTAATCTTAAATACCTTAGAATTAGGATTAAACTTAAATGTATATTTCTTACCTATTTCATACTTTTCAGTTGAATTAACATATACTTGGAATAATCCATATTCTTTATTTTCAATCATTAATATATTTGTTTTCTTATTCTTTTCAGATACATCTATAATAGTCCATTCAAGCTTTTGATAAGCAAGATAATATGCATATGTAATATATATAAATAAGAATACAATACCACCAGCTAAGTATATTTCTAATACATTCTCATCATTCTTAATACATCTTAATAATAATGCAATACCAAATGCTAATAATACAATATAAGAAATATAATTAGATAGTAATACAACTTTTTTCTCTGCATTTAAAGAAGAAGCGGTATTAGATTTATAAAGTTTATAAAATATTCTAGGTAATATATATCCAATTATTACTACTAAAAATATAGATATTAGCAAAGGAACTAGTTGAGAATCCCCTTGTACATATAAATATAACATGGAAGCATAAACAGAAATGCTCATGCAAAAAATTGGAATTAATATAAGTAATAAAACTAACATGAGCATTCTCCTTAAATCTACTTTTCTTCAGGTGTAATCATAGGTCTTGCTTGAACAAGACTAGATCCTAAACTATTAGCAACGCTTTCTACTTTTTCTTCTACTTGCGCTTTCTCTTCCACTTTTTCAGAAACAGGTGTTTCTTCTTTCTTACCAGGATTAATAATAACACCTTTCATTATTTTATCTTTATCAATACTATTTAAATCACTTTTATTTATAGTTTTTAAACCACTATTCTTTGAATAAATAAAATATGCAATAAAACCAATTACTAATAAAACAATAATAACTATATAAAGAGTATTAATACTTTTCTTTCTAATATTAATGGTATATGTCTTATCACCAAAGAAAGCATTTTCTACATTTATAGTTACAGAAGTTGTTTTCTTATCAAGTTTAACTACTCCTGCACCTGTTACCACTGATGATTCACTACTAGGTGTAGCTTCAATATAAATTTCTTCCATATTAGAAGGAACTTCTACTGTATAATGTTCATTTTCTTTTAAGAATTTTATATCAGCACCAACAACTTTTAAGTCTTCTAGTCCTGCTCCTTCTCCATTTTTAGATATACGATATACTTTTAATTTAACTACTACATAATCAGGACAAGTTTTAATATCACATGAAGTAATACCACTATTCTCATCAATTATATAGAATCTTAGTTTTTGCTCATTATAGCCATCATCTAATACAAATTTACTAGGTCCTTCAACAATAAGATTACTATAATTATCAAATACTAAATTTAATACAGAATGTGTACCATCTACAGTAGCGGTATATCCATCTTCATCAGGATAAAAAACTACTCCTTCTGTTGTATTTAATAAACTTGGTAAATAATCTTCATAATCAAGTGCTTTAACAAAAGTCACTGGAATAAATACCATCATTATAATTAAGAAATAAAATAATTTCTTCATACTACCAACTCCTATTATTTTATTCTAAAAAAATTATAACAAACAATTCCCATATTTTCTATATTCATTTAGTACTTTTCAATTGTTTTAAAAAAGAATCGTTGTTATAATTTATTTAGGATGGTGATAATACATGTATTGTCAGAAATGCAATAGACTACTTTTTGAAGATAACTATATATGTCCAAAATGTGGATTTGACAATAAAATTCGTATTTCCAAAAAGAAACCTTTAGAATATACGCCAAAAAAACATAAAAATACTAAATTTATAACATTAATCATATTTTTATGTATCTTGGTGGTAGGTTTAACAATAGTTCTTATAAATGTTGAAAAGAAAAACAAAAAAACAGTTATACCTGAGACTATTACTAGTAATGTTGATTTAAAGAATACCTTCAATTATAAAGATTTAACAATCAACTATCCAGATAACTGGGGATCTTCTGCAGGTACAATTTTTTATAAAGACTATGCTAAAATTAATATTACATTTAGAAGTATATTAGAAAATGAATATACAATTCTAATTGATAATAATGAGTGTCTACCTTCAACACTTAATAAAATAAAAACTCAAACATTTGCATCTACTAATTCCTATTCACATATAATTAACAATGAAGATACATATTATATTATTACAGTTAATTATACTGATAACGATAAAGTATTTACAAATGAAGTAAAACTAGAGATTGACAAAATACTATCTTCATTAGACATAAAAAAATAGTTCATTTCTGAACTATTTTTTTTATTTAATTATAACCAAACACCGTATACTACACCAAACATAGCAAGTAAGAAACCAACTACAAAGAATACTCTTACGATATCAGTTTCTTCCCAACCAAGTTCTTCAAAATGATGGTGAAGTGGTGCTTTTAAGAATACTTTCTTATGAAATTTTCTTATAGCAATTATTTGAATTAAACTAGATAATGTTTCAATTACAAATACACCACCTATTATTGCTAAAGATATTTCGTGATGAGTAAGAATTGCAATACTTGCTAAGGCTCCACCCAATGCAAGTGAACCAGTGTCTCCCATGAATATCTTGGCAGGATGAGCATTAAATAGTAGGAATCCAAGAATACTACCACTTAAAATAAATGCAAATATAGCTATTGAATCATATCCTTCAATCCAATTAGAACCCCATGCAATAATAGCATAAGCCATGAATGCTAAGAATGATAATCCTCCACATAATCCGTCTAATCCATCTGCAATGTTAACAGCGTTTGTAGTAGCAACAAGTAAGAATAAAATAAATAATGTATAAAATACTCCTAAGTCTACTTTAAACTTAAATAATGATACTTCAAGTACTGAAGTACCACCATAATGAATATAAATTAAATAGAATACAACTGCTAAAATAAATTGTAATGCAAATTTAACTTTAACTGATAATCCTGAATTATCATGATATTTTATTTTTTTATAATCATCATAAAATCCTAATAAACCGTAAGCTACAAAAGTAATTAAAATAATTACTAAATTATAGTTCATATTAATTGAACCTTTTAGCCATAATAAGAAAATACTTATTAATGGAGGAATAATAAATATAAGTCCTCCAAGAGTTGGTGTACCATTTTTTAATTGATGTCTTGCATTAATTAGGTTACTAACTGTTTGTCTAGCATTAAAACGTTTCATAGTTGGAAGTACTACTAAGCCAACACATATAGAAAGTACGAAACCTAATGTTAATGCCAATGCAGATTTTGCTAAAATTAGCATAAATATATCACCTCAAGAGTATTTTACTACACATTACCTATTTTTTTAATATTTTTTAATTTTGTTGACAAAAAAAAGATAGTTTTTAAACTATCTCTTTTTAGATTTTTTTTCTAATTTTTTATCAAAGCCGTGAACATATAATGCTTCAGCACCTTTTTTAAGTCCAAATAATACCATACCTAAACCGGCTATCATAGCAATAGCTGCTTCAACACTAGTTTCTCTACCAGTTTTTGGAGCTGGTGTTGGTGTTGGAGTTGGTGTTGGTGTTGGTGTTGGAGTTGGTGTAGGTGTTGGAGTTGGTGTAGGTTCTGGAGTTGGAGTTGGCTCTGGTGTTGGCTCTGGTGTAGGTTCTGGAGTAGGTTCATCAGGAACTAGTCCTTTTTTCTCTTCTTCAGTTTTAATGTTTGGATCCCAATATTGTCCTTCACCTTCTGTATATCCATTATCAGGTGTTACACATTCATTTTCCTTTTCTTTTTCGTTTTCACTTTGATCATTTTCTTCTTTTTGGTTATCATTTTGATTATTTTCTTCAACAACTTCATTATCAACGATTACATCATCTTCTTTGATATCTTCGTATGTAACATCATCACTACTATCATCAGTTACTAATACGTCTCCAACTTGAGCATTATCAGCGTTAACTGATTCATCTGCAAACGCAGTAATTGAAGAAACAGATATTGCTACACTAGTAGCTAATATAGCTAAAATATTTTTTAATCCTTTTTTACTAATTTTTCTTGAACTAACAACTTTTTTCATTTTAAATCTCCCCTTACTTAGTTAGTGATTTACTTTCATCTAAACTTAAATATTGTTTTTTAAATACAACTACTACCGCATATCTAGCATTATTATACTCATATGAACAAGTAGATAAAATACCAACCTTATCCCCAAGATTAATATCTACATCTGTTCTAGTAACAGCATTTTCATCTATAAAACTTTTAAACTGTTCTAAAACAACTTCATCATCTAGATTACGAACTCTAAGATGTTCATCAGTCTCACCTGATGTTATAAATGTACCTACAATTTGCATTGCATATACACTTCCATCTTCTGAATAGTATACACCATAAGGATTCTTATCTAAGAATGATTGATTCTTAAATTTTACTAAATCCCCAAACATTGTTTTGTTTTTCATGTTGTGACCAAATATTGTAATTGTTCTATTTTGAACATTCTCACTTGTATCACCTAAAGATAAATCTACTTCATTATCAACATAAATTGTTCCTGCGTATAATTCATCTTTGTTTAAACCATGGTGTAAATAGTATTCATTGTCTTCACCTTGAACAACAGGATAATCAATTCTTGTATTAGGTATTTGAATATAACCAACTACATCTTGATTCTTTTCGTTTAAACCTTCGAAATCGATATCTAAGAATTGGTATCCATTATCTAATAAATAACTATCTTGTTCTTCAGGTAATATAACTGGTTCAGGAATAACCTCTTCTTTGGTAGGTTCTTCCACTTCTTTTTCATTAGTTTCTTCTACCTTTTCAGTTATTTCATTTCCTGAATTAGAAATAACTTCACTTTCTACATTTTCAGAATCATCATATTCCTTAACAGTAGCATAACCACCATTAAGAACCTCAGTTTCAATTGTAGATTTAATAACATCACCACCAAAAGAATATATTGTATATCCTCCAATGGCAATTGCTAAAATAGAAGGTGTTAAACTAACTAATAAACTTTTCTTTTTCTTAGCCATGTTACATCACCAAAACCCCTTTTGATTCAAGTTCTTCATCCCCTTGAATTGCGTCCTATATTACTACTTTTTACCATTTTTGTCAAATTAGGGTCCTGGTTACACCGTAAAGTAAAAAAAGCACTATTTTAGTGCTTCCTTTTAAGTTCTGCTATCTTTGGCTTAATAAGTAAAACAAGATCCATGGGTCCATTAATTCTATTTAATAGAAGTAAAGCATCTTGTAAATGTTCTAAATGAGTATATTCTCTTTCCATTTCATAACAAAAGTCATCAAAATCAAAATCTTTAAAACCTGAATCCTTAACATACTCCATTATATAATTACGTGCATCACTCAACACATATACTTTTCTTGGATATTCATCAAAAGTTTTAATACCTATAAAACCTGAACACATATATTTAATATCATCATCGTACTTTATATCATTCATATTATCAAATCTTTCTTTTCTTACTTATTTTACCATAAAAATAGATAGAATAACTATATTCTATCTATTTTAAATGTTTCCCCTTCAACATCGATAGTTAACTTATCTCCTTCGTGTATTTTTTCACTTAGAAGTTCTTCAGCTATTAAAGTTTCTATATTCTTTGAAATAAATCTCTTAATTGGTCTTGCACCAAACTCTTTAACATAAGCTTTATCTATAATATAGTCTTTAGCATTCTTAGTTAACTCAATACTTAGTCTCATATGACTTAAGTGTTTATTAACATCTTTAATTAATCTATCTAGTACTTCATATATAACACTCTTAGAAAGCGAATTAAAGATAACTATTTCATCTATTCTATTAATTAATTCAGGTCTAAACTTAGATTTTAATATATCCATTACCATATTATCTCTATTATCATTCTTTTCATTATCTAAGATAATATCACTTCCAAGGTTAGAAGTCATAATAATAATAGTATTTTTAAAGTCTACAGTTCTTCCTTGACCATCAGTAATTCTACCATCATCAAGTATTTGAAGTAATATATTAAATACATCTTGATGAGCTTTTTCTATTTCATCAAATAGAATAATAGAATAAGGGTTTCTTCTAACTGCTTCAGTTAATTCTCCACCTTGATCATATCCAACATATCCAGGAGGAGCACCAATTAATCTAGAAACATTAAATGATTCCATATATTCAGAACAATCTATTCTTATCATATGACGTTCATCATCAAATAACTCATAAGCAAGAGATTTTGCTATTTCTGTTTTACCTACACCTGTTGGACCCATGAAGATAAATGAACCAATTGGTCTATTAGGATCTTTTATACCCGATCTTGCTCTTATAATTGCGTCTCCTACAAGTTCAATAGCTTCATCTTGACCTTTTACTCTTTCCTTCAAGTTATTCTTTAAAGAAAGTAGTTTTTCTTTTTCTCCACCTACAAGTTTTTGGACAGGTACATTTGTCCAACGAGATACAATTTCAGCAATACTATCTTCACTTACAACATCACTTAATACTTGATTATGCATTGTAAGTTTTAATTGAGAAAGTTCACTTTCAACTTGAGGAATCTCACCATGTTTAATTTTAGCCGCTTCTTCAAAGTTATAATTATCTTCCGCTAATTGTAACTTATGTTTTAACTCTTCAAGTTTTTGTTTCTTTTCATTAATAATATCTTTTAATTTCTTCTCTTCATTCCAAGTCTTAAGCATATCTTGTTGACTACCCTTTAAGACATTCATCTTAGCATCTATTTCAGCAAGTCTATTCTTAGATATTTCATCCTTTTCATGTTTTAAACTTGCTCTTTCTATTTCATAGGTCATAATCTCACGATTAATCTTATCTAAGTCCACAGGAACAGAGTTCATTTGCATCTTTATAGTTGCACATGCTTCATCTACTAAATCTATTGCTTTATCAGGTAAGAATCTATCAGTTATATATCTATCTGATAAATTAACTGCAGCAACTAAAGCTGAGTCTTTAATAGTTACTCCATGGAAAAGTTCAAATCTCTCTTTTAAACCACGAAGTATAGTTAATGTATCTAATGTAGTTGGTTCATGAACAATAATCTTTTGAAGTCTTCTTTCTAAAGCTCCATCTTTTTCTATATATTCACGATATTCATTTAATGTTGTTGCACCAATTAACTTTAACTCACCACGAGCAAGCATTGGTTTTAACATATTACCGACATTCATAGCCTGATTACTTCCTGCTCCAACTATCATATGTATTTCATCAATAAACATGATAATCTCACCATCAGAATCAGCTATTTCTTTTAATACAGCTTTAAATCTTTCCTCAAACTCACCTTGATATTTAGCACCAGCAACTAATGCAGAAAGGTCTAATTCCCAAATTTTTTTATTCTTTAAATCATCAGGAACATCACCACGAACAATTCTACCTGCAAGACCTTCAACTATGGCAGTTTTACCAACACCAGGGTCTCCAATTAAAACTGGATTATTCTTAGTCTTACGTGAAAGAATTCTAACTAAGTTACGAATTTCTTCATCACGACCAATGACAGGGTCCATCTTATTGTCTTCCCACATCTTAGTTAATTCTCTACCATATTTTTCTAACGCTTTACTTTTATCTTCAAAATTCATAAAATTCACCCCTTAAATAAAACTAGTGAAGCATCACTAGTTTTATTATTAATTAATATTAATATATTTTTTTGATTCTTTTTCTTTTTCTTCTTTAGGAACAACTACTAAAAGAGTACCATTTTTGAATTCAGCATTAATTCTATTTTCATCAATATTACCAACATAGAATTTTCTTTCACATGATTCATGGTAACTTCTTTCTCTTCTAATATATTTCTTGTCTTTATCATGTTCCTTTTCTTCATGATGTTTTTCACATTGAACAGTTACATAACCATCATCAAATGAAACTTTTACATCTTCTTTCTTAAATCCAGGAATATCCATTTCAATATGATACTTATTATCTTTTTCATAGATATCACATTTCATTAGATTATTAAATCCTTTCTTAGTATCAAAATCATCTAGAAAATCATCAAAAAATATTTTGCTTGGTAGCATAATACCAACACTTCCTTTCTTTATTACAACTTAGTTATAACTCTAAAATTAGCACTTGTCAATAGAGAGTGCTAATTTTTTAAAAAGTACATTTATTTTACACATAAAAAAGATTAGAATCCTCTAATCTTTCTTTTAGTTTGTAAACATCTACAATTATTCTCTAGATACTCTAAATTATTCATCTCATCTTTATAAATCAACTCTACTACATCTCTAGATTCAAGTGGATTATTAATAGTCATGTATCTACCATTAACAAATGCATAATCTAAGAATGGAGCATTAACTGGATCTACTTTATAAGCAAAATCAACTGGTGTACTATTAGCAGGTAATTCTAATTTATGTCCATGATTATCCATAACATAAATCATATTAGTTAAAATATCACTTTTAACAATAGCATTATAATCTTCAATAGATAAACCTGCATCTCTAAGTTCAACAAGAGTTTGATAAAAAGGCATCTTTTTTACTTCATCTTGCATCATATCACCCGGTTTATTAATATGATGATCATTACAATAATCCCAATATGCTGTAATACCATATGCATTAATTTTATACATCTCAGGTGTTTTAAACTGTAATTGAATCATAGCATTATCATATGGAGAAATAATAGTTGAATGAAGTCCACGATATCTATTATCTTTTTCAAAAGCAATATAATCTTTATCTCTACCAGGAACAGTATTATACATATGAGTAATCTTATCTCTAAAAGCATAACAATCATCATCTTTAGGTAATAAAATCTTAATAGCTAAATAATCATGTATACGAGATAAATCTTTATATTTTTTTAGTTTTAAATATAAACCATATAAATTTTTTCTCTTAACTAAAATATTATTACTATAATCTAAGTCGTTTAAACAAACAGATATTTCCATTAAAACTTTATCAACAGTATCTCTAATATGTTCTTGATATTCATTAGATAATTTTAATAAATCTTTATAATCATTTTTATATAAATACTTGAATGCTAAGTCTTCTAGTTCAGTCTTAATTGTATACTCTCCCAAAAGAGTTGCAATTGGAGCATATATCATTAAAGTTTCAATAGACTTAGCAATTTGTTTTTCAGGAGTTTGATATTCCATTGTCCTCATATTATGAAGTCTATCTGCT
>DJYF01000049.1 GCA_002450035.1 Caryophanales bacterium UBA6985
GGACATGCTGCATTTACTGAAATGCGTGCACGTGGAGCACAAGTTACTGATATTGTAATTATTATTGTAAGTGCTGAAGATGGTGTAATGCCTCAAACTAAAGAAGCAATTGACCATGCTAAAGCAAGTAATGTTCCTATTGTAGTAGCTGTTAACAAAATGGATAGTCCAAAAGCAAACCCTGATAAAGTTATGCAAGAAATGGCTGCAGAAGGAATTAACCCAGAAGAATGGGGTGGAGATGTTCCATTTGTTAGAATTTCAGCAAAAACAGGAGATGGTGTTCCAGCATTAATTGAAACACTTCTTGCTATTGCTGAAGTTAAAGAATTAAAAGCAAATCCAAATCGTTATGCAACTGGTACAGTAATTGAATCAAGAATTGATAACAAAATGGGTGGTGTTGCATCACTATTAATTCAAAATGGTACATTAAGAATAGGTGACCCAATAGTTGTTGGTTTAACTAATGGTCGTATTCGTACTATGAAAAATGATCAAGGAAAAGATATCGTTTCAGCAGGTCCATCTACTCCAGTAGAAATAACTGGTTTAAATGGTAACCCTGAAGCTGGTGATAAATTCATGGCTTTTGAAACTGAAAAACAAGCAAGAGAAGTTGCTGAAAAGAGAGTGGAAGATTCTAAAGCAAGAGTGTCTGCTCCTAAGTCACTTTCACTTGATGATTTATTTGCATCTATTCAATCTGGTATTAAAGAAATTAATGTTGTATTAAAATGTGATGTTAAAGGTTCTGAAGAAGCAGTTAAGAATTCACTAGAAAAAATAGATGTTGAAGGTGTAAGAGTTAAAGTTATAAGATCTGGAATAGGAACTGTAACTGAAAGTGATATTTCACTTGCTCAAGCATCAAATGCAATTATAATTGGTTTTAATGTAATTCCATCAAACTCTATTAAAGATAGTGCTAAGAATGTTGGAGTTGAATTAAGAACTTATACAATTATTTATAAATTAGTAGAAGAAATGGAACAAGCTATGAAAGGTATGTTAGATCCTGAATACGAAGAAAAAGTAACAGGTAATGCAGAAGTTCGTAAAATGTTCAAATTCTCTAAGATTGGTAACATTGCAGGTGTAATGGTTACTGATGGTATTATTAAATCTAACTCACAAGTAAGAGTTATTAGAGATGGAATAGTTATTTATGATGGCAAAGTTGGATCTTTACAAAGAGGAAAAGACAATGCTCATGAAGTTAAATCTGGATTTGAATGTGGTATGACTATTGAAGGTTATAATGACATCAAAGAAGGAGACGTATTCCAAACTTATGAAATGGTTGAGGTTAAGAAATAATGAATAATATTAAGCAAGGACGCATCTCTTCGCAAGTAATGAGAGAATTATCAAATATATTATTATTAGAAGCAAAAGATGAAACACTTAAACATGTTACTGTAACTGGATGTGAAGTAACTAATGATTTAAGCTGGGCAAGAGTTTACTACACTTACATGGGTGAAGAAACTCCTGAGGCTGTTGCAGAGAATTTAAAAGAAGCTGCTCCTTATTTAAGAAGCGTATTAGCTGATAGATTAGGAGATACTCTAAGACATATTCCAGAACTTAGATTCATTGTAGATGAATCAATTGAATATGGTCAAAAAATTGAAAAATTAATTCAAGAAATTCATGAAGAAGATAAAAACAATGATAATAATGAGAATGAGTAATTAACACTCATTCTTTTATTTTTAATATAATAATGATAATATTAAATTAGGTGAGTTTAATGAATAAAAAAAATAAAGGTTTTACTTTAGTAGAATTACTTGCAGTAATTGTAATACTAGCAATAATAATGATAATAGCAGTACCTGCTGTTCTAAGCGTACTAAATACTGCAAAGAAAAAAACATTCTCAGATTTTGGATTGAAAATAGTTAACGAAGCAACCAAAAAGTATTTAGCAGACGATTTACTAGGAAATGTTAATAATGCTTGCATAATATATGATATAAAAAATGATTTAGATTTATCAAATACAGGTGATTATGAAGGATTTATTTTATTAAAAAAAATTGGTGATGGCAAGATAGAACACTATATAACATTTTGGGATAAAGATTATTTAATATCTGCTGTAAAAGTTGATAATGATTTTGGAGTAGATGATTTAATAGATTATACAGACGAAGATGAAGTTTTAACAAAAGGAAATCTTGCTTATAAAGCTGGATGTAAAAGTTTTACTCAAACTAATAATGAAACAAAACAAAAAGAAACTATAATAACAGCAGATATTTATACACCAACATATTCTGCTGATGAATATAATTTTAATGATAGTACAAATTATGTAGTAGGTAGTGTATCAAAAACAACTGGTGAAACTAATACTAATACAGGTTATGCCTATACAAAAGATCTAGTTAAAACTAATACTAATAATTATTTACTAGAAAAACTTACTCAAACATCACAAACTGATTATGGAGTAACAATTTTTCAATATGATAAAGATAAAAAATATATAGGATACTTAGATTATACTAATGGAACTAAAGGACAAATAAGTGTAACACTTGATAATAATACAAAATTTATAAGAGTTCAAATGGCTTATAGATGGCAAAATGGGCAAACTGCAATAAAATATATGTCTGAAAGAAGAATAGAGATTCAACTACATTCTATAAAATATATGTCTTCAGAAAAATTTAACTCTGCAAAAAATATAACAGAATATGATTTTACTGATTCAAGTAAGCTTTTAGGTGGATGTTATTGTTCTTATGGTTATTGTCATAATAGTTCACATGCAATATATGATGATGCATTGAAAGTTGAACCTGGTTCGAAATATAAAGCAAAAGTAAATAAAAATCCTGGTGGTTATACTATGTACTTAGTTCAACTAGATATAAATCATAATTTTATTCAAATTACTCCAAGTTCACTTCTTACAAGTGCTGGAGTTGAATATGAATTAACTGATAAAACAGAATATGTAATACCAGTTATATTTAATTCTTGGTATTCAAGTACTACAACATTCGATTTAATCTTAACTAAAATTCCAGGTGCAAGATTAAGATTTGAAAAAATGTAGTTAAAATAAAAAAGAATGAGTATTATGAAGTGAACCCCAAATAGTT
>DJYF01000054.1 GCA_002450035.1 Caryophanales bacterium UBA6985
TAATGTATTATACAATTGGTCAAAGAAGAGGTCTTGATATAGGCGGTAGTGATAACAGAATGTTTGTTGTTGGTAAGAATCTAGAAAAGAATATCTTATATATTTGTATAGGTGAAGATAATGATTATTTAATTACTGATGAATGTATTATAGATAATGTTAACTTAATTGATGATAAACAAATAGAAAAGTGCTGTGCTAAATTTAGATATAGACAAGAAGATATTCCAGTTACTATTACTAGACTTGAAGATGGTAATATTTCTGTTAAATATCCTCAAGGAGTTAAAAGAGTAACACCTGGACAATCATGTGTATTATATGATGGAGATGAATGTTTAGGCGGAGGTATTATCAAAGAAGTAAGAAAGAATAATCAAAAGCTTTGGTATTTATAATTAGCGCTTAATGTATGATATAATTGTTTTATAATTGATCATATAGAAGGTGTAATTTTGATAAAGAAAATAATAATTATTGTGTCTAGTATTATAGTAGTGCTTACAATAATAGTGTTTGGAATAAACTTTTATGTAAAGGCATCTACTAGTAAAAATATATATAAAGTAGAAAAATTTAATGATAATTATGATGCTATTTTAGTATTAGGATGTGGAGTTACTAATGGTAAAGTTTCTCCTATGTTAAAGGATAGACTTGATAGTGCTATTAAACTTTATAAAAATGGTTCCGCTAAAAAATTACTTATGAGTGGTGACCACGGAAGAAATAATTATGATGAAGTAAATACTATGAAAAAGTATGCTATAGATGAAGGTGTTTCATCAAGTGATATCTTCATGGATCATGCAGGTTTTTCTACCTATGAAAGTATTTATAGAGCTAAGTATATATTTAAAATAAATAAGATGATAATAGTTACTCAAAAGTATCATTTATATAGATCTTTATATATAGCAAAGAGTCTTCATGTTGATGCTGTTGGAGTAAAAGCAGTAGAGAATAAGTATCGTGGTGATACTTATAGAGAGTTAAGAGAAATACTTGCTCGTGATAAAGATTTCTTTAAAGCAATTGTTAAACCTAAACCAACCTTTTTAGGTGAAGAAATTCCTATAAGTGGTGATGGTGATATAACAAATGATAAGAATACAGAGTTGTAGTAATACAACTTTTTTCTTTGGAATATTTATTTAATTTATTTTATATATTAAAATTAATATAGGTGTTTAATATGAAGGTAAGAATTTTCGCGAAGAATAATAATGTTTGTAAGGAATTTGAAAAACAACTAACTGTTAAACTATTATCAAATGGACATGAAGTAGTAAAGAATTCTCCTGATTTATGCATATCAATAGGTGGAGATGGAACATTTCTTTATATGATTCACGAAATGGGTTTTAAAACGGATATTAAATATGCTGGTTTTAATCTTGGAACTCTTGGTTTTTTAACAAGTTTTTCAGTTGATGAATTAGATAAATTTATTGATAATTTAAATAAGGATTTTTATATAGATGAATATACTTTTGAAGACGTAATAGTTAATAATCAAAGTGGAGAACATAAATATAAAAGTTTAAATGAAGTAGTTATTAGAAATTTTATAAATAAGTCATCAAGACTTGATGTATATTGTAATAATGAATTAATTGAAAATTTCATGGGAGATGCAGTAGTGGTATCTACATCAATTGGTAGTAGTGCTTATAACTTAAATTTAGGTGGACCTTTAATATATGATAAAGAACCATCTCTAATACTAAGTAGTATTGCCCCAATTAATAATAAAGCTTATTCTTCTTTTAGAAATTCAATTGTATTTACTAAAGATAAAGAGTTAACCATTACTCCAGAGAAAGACTTTAATATTAATTTATTACTTGATGGTCATGTTAAAAACTTAAAGAATGTAATTAATATAAAAGTTAAGTTATGTAAGAAGACAATTAAAGTATTAAGATTTAATAAAGTATCTTATAGTACTTTAATAAAAGAGAAGTTATTATAATTAAAAAAGACATTGTTATTCGTTAACAATGTCTTTTATTGAATCAAAATTAAATACTTCAGCAGTTATTTTTTCTTTTGCTTTTTCTTCTTGTTTAATCTTGTCGCTTGTTTCTTTTTTCTTATTTTTCTTTTCTTTAAAATAAGAACATAAGTCATCAGGATTTTCTTCTGAATATTCAATTATATCTGTAAGTAGTTTTTCATAGTAGTTTGAAATATCCATGGCTTTATTAAGTAATAATTCAAGTGCTTTCTTTTTAGCATTTAAATTAACTAAATCATTTTTAATTAATTCTGCTTCACTTACTAGTTTATTCATTTCATTAGTGTCTTTTTGAATTTTTAGTTTTCTATCATTTATTTTAGATGATATTTCTTTATTAGCACTTACTAGAATATTAGATAATTCATCATCTTTAAATTTCTTAACTAAGTTATCGTATTCAGTTTTGAAATCTTCAATATCTTGATTTAATGAATCTATTTTTTCTTTGGCTTTATAATACTCATCTTTATAATGTTTAACACTTTTTAATTTTTCATTTATTTCTTTTGTTACATCATTATATTGAGTTTGATATTTATCTTTACTAGAGTTTAAAGTTTCAATTATTTCTTTTAACTTTGAATTAGTTATTTCAATAACATTATTCATGATAAATCACATCCATCTATTCTTTATAAAAAGTATAACAAACAATATTTTTTTTGTAAATAAAACGGGCGTGGAAGTTTGGAATATGTTATAATTATTCAAAGGTGAAGCATATGCGTGAAAATATACTTGAAAAATATTTAAATAATGAGGATTGGAAAGTTAAAGAGAATAGTACTGTACCTTATTCTATTGGTGGACTAATATTATATGGTAGTGGTGCTCTTGCTAAGGACTACTGGTTAAATAATATATATGATGAAGAAATAAAGAATGCTCATATTGATGGAGATATTCATATACATGATTTATCTATGTTAAGTGGTTATTGTGCAGGATGGAGTTTAAAGCAACTAATCCTAGTTGGTATTAGTGGTGTTGATGGAAAGATTACATCTGGACCTGCTAAGCACCTTTATACTTTATGTATTCAAATGGTTAACTTTTTAGGCATTATGCAAAATGAATGGGCTGGTGCTCAAGCGTTTTCTTCATTTGATACATATCTTGCTCCATTTGTAAGGACTGATAATCTTTCATATAAAGAAGTTAAACAAGCTATACAAAGTTTTGTATATGGATTAAATGTTCCTTCAAGATGGGGAAGTCAAGCGCCTTTTACTAATATAACTATTGATTGGACTCCACCTGATGATTTAAAAGATTTACCTGCAATAGTAGGTGGAGAAGAAATGGACTTCACATATGGTGACTGTCAAAAGGAAATGGATATGATTAATAAAGCATTCTTAGAAGTAATGCTTGAAGGAGACTATGATGGAAGAGGTTTCCAATACCCAATTCCAACTTATTCAATAACTAAAGATTTTAAATTTGATGATAGTGAAAATAATAAACTATTATTTGAACTTACTAGTAAATATGGAACACCTTATTTTTCTAACTATATTAATTCTGATATGGAACCTAGTGATGTTAGAAGTATGTGTTGCAGACTTAGACTTGATTTAAGAGAATTAAGAAAGAAAAGCGGTGGTTTCTTTGGATCAGGAGAGTCCACTGGTTCAATTGGAGTAGTTACAATTAATATTCCAAGAATAGCATATCTTTCTAAAGATGAAAGTGAGTTTTTTGATAGATTAGATAAATTACTTGATTTAAGTGCAAGATCTCTTGATATAAAAAGAAACGTAATAATAGATTATATGAAAAAAGGACTTTATCCATATACTAAAGCTTATCTTGGTACTTTAGATAATCATTTTTCTACAATTGGTGTTGTAGGTATGAATGAGGCATGTTTAAATGCTAGATGGCTTAAGAAAAACTTGGGTGATAGTGCATCCCAAGAGTTTGTTAAAAAGGTACTTAACTATATAAGAGGTAAGTTAAGTGACTACCAAGAAAAATATGGAAGACTATATAATTTAGAAGCAACACCTGCTGAGTCAACTGCATATAGACTTGCATTACTTGATAAGAAAAAGTATAAAGATATAATTACTGCTGGTGAAGAAGAACCATATTATACAAATAGTAGTCATTTACCAGTTAATTATACAACTGATATATTTGAAGCTCTTGATATACAAGATGAATTACAAGTCTTATATACAAGTGGTACAGTTTTTCATACATTCTTAGGAGAAAAACTTCCTTCCTGGGAATCAACTATGAATTTAGTAAAAAAGATAGCTTACAACTATAAGCTACCTTATTACACTATTAGTCCAACATATTCAGTTTGTAAGATACATGGTTATCAAGCAGGAGAACTTGAAACTTGTCCAATTTGTAATTCTAAATGTGAAATCTATAGTAGAATAACAGGGTACTATAGACCTGTTCAAAATTGGAACAATGGTAAAACAGAAGAATTTAGGGATAGAACAGAATATAAATGTTAATCACTTACAGGCATTTTGTAATGGGAAACACGAATATTTAAACATATAGGTATGTCATTATTTGTAGATTTATGTCGATAATGATAAAATTAATTTAAGAAAGAGAGATATATTATGGAATTAAAAGGATCTAAAACAGAACAAAATTTACTTGCTGCATTTGCTGGTGAAAGCCAAGCAAGAAATAAATACACTTATTTTGCTTCTAAAGCAAAAAAAGATGGTTATGAACAAATAGCTGCTATTTTTGAAGAAACAGCTAATAATGAAAAAGAACATGCAAAGATGTGGTTTAAAGAATTAAATGGAGGAGATATTCCTTCTACACCTGAAAACTTACTTGCAGCTGCTGAAGGTGAAAACTATGAGTGGACTGATATGTACGAAAGTTTTGCTAAAACTGCAGAAGAAGAGGGATTTATTGCTTTAGCCAAAAAGTTTAGAATGGTTGCTGAAATTGAAAAACATCATGAAGAAAGATATAGAAAACTTCTTAAGAATATTGATGATGAAGTAGTATTCTCAAGAGATGGTGAAAAGATTTGGATTTGTAGAAATTGTGGTCATGTTGTTATTGGAAAGAGTGCTCCAAATGTATGTCCAGTTTGTGCTCATCCACAAAGTTTCTTCGAATTAAAGGCTGAAAATTATTAAAATTTGAACTAAAGTGTCTATTTTAGGCACTTTTTTTGTGATTTTTTGTTGATAAGTTATGAATTGTAAACTATTATATTCTCGTTTTGTGTTGGGAAAAAATCCGACATAGAAAGGGGATATTGGCGTGAGCTTGGATAGGATTGGGGTCACTCTACACAGACTTGGTGTATCGTCTGCATATCAAGGATATCTTTTTATTAAAGACGCTTTAATAATAATGCTTGATAATGCCGATTTTAGAGAAAAGACTTTAAAAGTTCTTTATGCTGAAATCGCTAGACTACATAATTGTAGCGCTAGTGCAGTTGAAAGAAATATCAGAACTTGCATCGAAAATAGTTGGAATAAAGTTAGCTTTGAAACTATTGATGAAACTTTTGGTAGTACTTTAAACTATGAAGAAGATAGACCTACTAATAGAGAGTATATCCTAAATTTATTTGATTATCTAAAAGATAATAATATTAGATAAAAAAGAAACGTTTTCGTTTCTTTTTTGTTTGTTGAAAAAATAGTATTAGTTTTGTATAATACACCTAAAGAAGTGATATATATGAAATTAAACAAACGATGTTGCCTTTAGTATTATTTAAAAAAATTAACATAAGAGAGAGGTAACAATATGAAAATTTATAATACATTAACAAGACAAGTTGAAGAGTTTATTCCAAATGAAGAAGGAAAAGTAAAATTTTATACATGTGGGCCAACTGTATATCATTATGCTCACATAGGTAATATAAGAAATTATATTGGCCATGATGTTCTAGATAAAACTTTAAGATATATTGGTTATGATGTAACTAGAGCAATGAATATAACTGATGTAGGGCACTTAACAAGTGATAGTGATTCAGGAGAAGATAAGATGGCTGTAGCAGCTAAAAGAGAACATAAGAAAGCTATGGATATTGCTGCATTCTATACTGATGCTTTCTTTAAAGACTTTGAAGCGGTTAATTGCCGTAAACCTGAAATAATTAGTCCTGCTACAGAAAATATTGAAATGTATATTAAGATGATTGAAAAACTACTTGAAGATGGTTTTGCTTATCAATCTGGTGGAAATATTTATTTTGATATTTCTAAATTAAATGATTATTATGTTTTAACTAATC
>DJYF01000003.1 GCA_002450035.1 Caryophanales bacterium UBA6985
AAATATCTTTTACAAATAAATGAAGATACCTTTATAACTACTTTAACTACTATTACAGTTTAAGAGGAGAACTAGATAAATGGAATTTATAAAACATAATTTTAAAGTCGGTGATAGAGTTACCGTAGCACAATTAAATGAAATTGAAGATGGAATTATTGAGGCTGCTCAATCAGGCGGTAGTGCTGAGGCTGCCGTTGAAGAGATTTTAAATGGTGCCACTCAATTAACAAATTTTAAAGCTGTTGAAAATACTTTTGATTCTATGGGACAAGCTTTTAGTAAGATGGCTCAAGATGTATCTCAACAAGGAGCAGAAATTTCAACTGTTGAACACAACGTAGAATCACTTGCAACTCATGTAGACGATGAGCTAGATGATTTAGAGGGAACATTACAAACTCAAATTAATGTCAATAAAAATGGTATTGACTTAGTTATGGAAGAACTTGGATTAACTATTGATCCAGAACAAGAATTTCCTGGAGCTGAAGGTGGATCTAAGATTTCAGTATTAGAAACAGGATTAAATTTAGTTGGAACAAAGACTGAAGCTCATGAATTCTTGTTAGATAATATTTTAGATGATTTAGGCTTAACCGAATTAACTGAAACTGAGTTCCCAGTTGATGGTGAAAGAACTTCAACAAGAGCATTAGCACAATATAGTAATGATGCTGTAAATATTGTATTACATGAATTAGGACTTGATGAAGCAGCTGAAGAAGAGTATCCAGTAGAAAATACTAATACTAGAACTATTGCAGAAAAAATTGCAAATAAGGCAGATGTAATTGTATTAGATTCAGCACATACATATACCTCAGAAGAAGCTGAAGAAATTGCAACTTTTATAAATAATAATCCTAACACAATTATTAGAATTATTCCAGGAAACTGGATTAGTTATAATAGACTTGACGTTGTAGCAACTAATAAGATTCCTACAGAAATGGGAAATACACTTGTCGGCTTAACAATTGATCGAGATATTTATTTTGAATTAGATAGTGATGACGGTAATTACTCACTTACTATTCATCAACCATCAAATATAGCTTAATAATAAGGAGAATAAAATAAATGAGTAATTATTTAGATAGCTTAAACAATATAGCAGAAGCTATTCAAGAAGTAGAAGGTTCAACTAAGGCTATGAAAGTAGCTGAAATGCCAAATAGAATTAAGGCATTAGGTGGTAATGCTAAACCAGTAGTATTAATTCTTAATAATTTTGCACCTACTCCAAATGACGACCCAAAACCAGAACTTGCTAAAAATCCTGATGCTGGATATCAATATGAAATTTGTGTAGTGAATAAAATCTCAGGAACAGCCAAGGATTTCTTCGCAGCACTATTCACAACACCAGAAAAAATTAGTTTAAATTTTGGTAATGATTATAGTCCAGTCAAATCTGGTAATCCATTTACTAAATACGACGTTGTTTCTATTGACAATTTAGGTACAATTAGTCTTCCACTATTTAAAAAGACTCCAACTTGGGCAAATATATATTTAAACAATTCACAAGGAATTGCAATTTGGTTTGATACATATAATCAAGGAGACGGAAGTACATATCAAAGACGTACTTATTTATGTGTAATTATTCCAAATATCTTTGATGAGGACGGATCTGGTTCTGGTTCTGGATCTAGTAATCAAGACGGAGATAATCAAACTGGTACTATATTACCTCCACCATTACCCCCTAAACCAGTTATAAACAACTAATATGCAAATAAAATACTTTGTAAGAACAATCCCAGAAAGAATATTTAACTATTCTGGGATTGAATATGCATCTTTAATAGATTATAATCACCAACCAGTGCAAAGCTTTATTAACCAGCTAGAGCTAATCAGTGCATATGATTCAGTTTTATTAGAAGATGATTTAATTTTGTGCAAAAATTTTAAAGAAGAAATTGAAAAGGTTATTGCTCAATATCCTGATCGAATTATAAATTTTTATAGTAGGCCCCGTTTTTATTTTAAATCAGAGGAGACTTTCGATTTTAGATATAATCAATGTACTTACTATCCAAAAGGAATTGCAAAAGTATTAGCAACAAAAATGAAAGAAATCTTACCTAGATTTAGTAAAGATCAGAAATTATGAAGTGTTGTAGAAAGAGTTGCGCTACGAGAACTAAATATTAAACATATAATTTATAGACCTTGCCTAGTTCAGCATCCAGATGATAATTCTGCTTTAGGAAGCCATGATCCTAAAAAATCAAATTACAGTACTATTTTCTTTAAGGATTATTTAGATGAACTAGGTGTTGATTATGAGGAGGCAAACACACCTCAAGTTCAAAGACAACTAGAACATTTAAAATTAAAATATACCGGAAAAAAATAAGGAGAATTAAAATGGCAACAAAAACAATTACAGAAGTTTTTAATGAGGTAGCTGAGGCTATACAAGAAAAGAAAAAAGACTATACTCCAATTAAACCAGCTAATTTTGGAAAAGAAATTGAAGATTTAAAAAGTGGAGGAGATTTAGTAAAATCATCTACTTTAACTGAACCTCATATACAAATACACTTAGATAAGTTAAAAGAAAATTTACCAGAAGCATGCTTAAATAGACAATTAACTTATTTTGATGATTCAAGCATTTATCTAGGACTTAGCTTTAGTTTAACAGGAGAAGACAGTTATTCTATGTGTGGTCTTAGCTTAGACTTGTTTAACATAAATTGTTATTATGACCCACAATATGGTGATGGTCTTTATGTTAGTACAGATACTATTCGTCTTGAGCTTCGTGGTAGTGTCCAAGGAGATCCAGGTCATGAATACATTGGAGTTTCTATAACAGGAGCTAGTGATACTACCTATATAGAAAATGTTGAAGTTTTCGAAGGAATGACTGTAGATAACTTATTTGACAATATTATAGCTGCAAACGGTTCAGCAATCATTGATTTAGGTAAGATAACTTCTAATGGAAATGCAACATATAGCTTTGCAGAAAAAATTAATCTTCATTGGTATGCTACCACTGGTGAATCAAGTCCTTATTGCCATGATTTGTTTGAGCGAGCAACTATATCTGATCTTGATGAAGTAGTTGAATTTTATACAAATCAAGAAGTTTAATTAAAAAAAACAAAAGCTCTATTTAGAGCTTTTTTTATTGAGTAAATCAATATTGAGATGCCTATTTCTTTCATATAATAGCCTCTGTCTATGTAGCACTGTTTCCTTACTTTCATATTTAAGATTTAGTGCATCCAGATAATCTATAAAATATGGGGTAATTCTAGTCTCATTTGAAAATGAAATTAAACTTTTTTTGTCATTATGCTGCACTAAGCAAGGACGGTACTGCAAATGAGGTATTCGTAGAGTCATTAAAGCCCTTGCTTCAATAGAATCATATCCTTTTGCATCAGAATGTATTTTAAAATCAGCTATCATTGCCTCCGCAATTTGATCGGCTAGTCCCATTGGATAAAAAGTACACTGATTATAGCAGAATGTAAGTGAATACTGGGTAGTAAAGTATCTCATTGGGTCTGTAAAGAAATTAATAATATCATCAGGATATTTATTTATTACTTCTTCAATTCTTTTTTTAAAATCTTTGCATAATATAACATCATCTTCCAATAAAACTGCATTATATTCACTAATATATTTTAATTGTGCAATAAACGAAGTTATTGGCTTATGTTCTGTATCAATTAGTAACTCATAATCTATTTGATTAAAAGATTCATCTAGCTTTCTTTCACCTGTAGTTCTTACAAAGTACTTTATTTCCATAATAAAACTCCTATTATATTTATATTATACAATATAAAAAGAATTAGCTAAATTATATAGACTTACTTATAAAGGAGAATTAAAATGGCAAATGAAAAACCAATTAAAACTGGAGCAACAACTCCAACTATTACTGAATTATTTAATGATGTAGCAACTGCAATTAATAATAAGACAGGAAATACTGGAACAATTCCTGCAACTGAATTTGCAGGCGCTATTGATAACATACATGTTCTAAATGGTATTGATGAAATCATCACTCCAGAAACTCCAGTAGCTTATTATGATGCAACAGCTGAGGAACCTAAGCAACTTGATAGTGAAGATTCTGGCAATTATCTTATGTATATTGACAAT
>DJYF01000018.1 GCA_002450035.1 Caryophanales bacterium UBA6985
TCTCCTTTTAAATTTCTTATTCTCCACTGAAACTCTTTTTGTGTGTCTTTTCTTATAAATAAAGGATTATTATCATTTTCCCTTATTAAAAATTCATCATTACTTCTCGGCTTTATTTCTTCGCCGATTTCTGTTGTCCATTGCTCTTTTCCTGTCATGCCTATTTTTTTCACTCTACGGCTTTCTAATTCTTCACTGTATAAACCATATTCTTCGACTATTTCGGAACCGTCTTTGAATACCGTGTGAAATTTTATGAAATCTCCATTTATTAAATAAGTCCTTGTACCGTTTTTAACTTGCTGCGGTTTACTTTCCATGATGTGATTTTATTAAACAATTATATTTATGATTATTTTTATTTATTTAAATTTTAAATTAAATTTTAAAAAATATATAATTAATGATCAAGACAATAATAATAATAATATTGTACTAATATAATATAAATAAAATAAATAATATATTATCGATTATCTATCTAGACTTATATATTAAATTTAATACAATTTTTTTAAAATTTGAAAGTAGGGGGAGTAAGTGTATGGGCATATTTTTTCCACTACCACTCTCCTACTTCACTTATCGATAAACAATATACATTAAAAAAGTAATAAAATTACTATTTTATTACTTAATTAGCTACAAAAACTATAAATGGTTCAGCAGAATTAACTGGTGTATCAACTACCCCACTCTGTCTTACTATAGTACCACTTTGAGCTCCTGCTTCACTAACATATTCAGTTCTTATTTCAACACCTAATTCAGCAGCCCATTTAGTTGCTTCTTCAATAGTTTTACCTGTAAAATCAGGGTAATTAATAATAGCATTTGTATAAGCTTCTTCAGTTGATGTAGTAGTTGCTTCTGTATCAGTTTCAGATGTAACAGGTTGAGTTATGATTGGATTAAATGATCCAGAGAAAGGTAATCTTTCGGAATTAGGGTTTGTTGTAGAGTTATCTTTATGATTTAGTTCATTATAAAGCCAAATACCAGAAATAACTAAACCAATTAAACCGACAATTAAAACTATAACTGGAACTATACTTTGTTTTTTAGCAACAACATTGATATTAGCATTTGCTGCATCAGTTGTTAATCCACCACCGCCAATGCTTGGTTTAATTTGAACAAGTCTTGGTTGTGTAGGTGTTTCCTCAACAGGAGTTTCTACTGGTGTTTGAGAAACTGGAGCTGCAGGAGCAACTTGAGCCTCAACTGGAGCACTTTCTGTTTGAACAGGAGCTTCTGTTGGAGGAGTTACTACTGGAGTTGGTGTTTCAACAGGAGTAGTTGTTTCATTATTCACTTCATTATTGTTTAATTCATTATTCATATATACCATCCTTTACTATTTATATATTATAAAACATATATACTATTTTTTAAAGTTTATGATAAAAAGAATTATCAATTATTTCTCTTCTTAATAATATTAAACCTAACGAAAGAAGTAGAAGTGGAACTAATACTTGTCTTACTCCTGTCTTAGGATTAGTAACTTTTTCGAATATATAATTAAAAGTTGTATCATCAACAATATAATTATCCATTCCTTCTTCCCAGCGTCCAGTATAAGTATTATCAAACGCTTTCATACCAACAGGAATGTCATCTTCCGTTAATACATGGCCAAATTCAACCTCTATTACAATGTCATCATTAGATCCATCTGCCCAAGTACCATTTTTAATCTTAAATGTTACTTTTTTATAAGTAGTTAAGATATCATAAGTAGACTCTGTATTAGTACCTGTTCCTAGATAATATACAGTAGATGCAGGAACACTTATATTAATATCTGTTGGAACAGAAGAATATTTTAATAAAGATAATTCATTCTTATTATTATCAATCTTAACCATCTTTTCATCTATAGTAAGACTACCTGATGTAGTAAATGCAGCTTTATCATATTGAGAAATAAACTTAACAGTACTGTTATTTATATTTGTATTTCCTGATACATAAACAGGATATTTAAATGTATTATCTACTTCTCTATTATCTAGAATAAAAATACTGTCTTTAATATCTAAATTTCCCTGCATTCTAGTCATGATTGAAAATACTACTTTTGATGAATCAACATTAGTATTACCAATTATCTCAGCAACAGCTAAATCTATATCACTTTGTTCGATTGTTAAGTTTCCATAACATCCTACACCACTACCTATAATATTACCATTGTCTAATTCTATAAACTCCGAATCAATCTTACTAGATTTAATTTCAACAGGAATTGGAGTAGCTATACCAGCATTACCAGTTAAATTTGAATTATCAATAGTAACTTTATAATCAGTAGTTGGTGCTTGTTGAGAATTAACTATACCATAAAAAAAACCACTAATATTATTCTCTTTAATGTAATTTACTAAAGAATCTAAATCAAAATTAATATCACTATCAATAATTTCAACGTCTTTTAATGCACCAATAGTATGTAAAATATTTAAATGACTATTTTTAACTTTTAAATATCCCATTAGAGATAATACAGAACCAGAAGCAATCTTAGAACCATTATACTCAGACTCATAAACAATAAAACTTGGAACCATTGTAATATTATCAAGTTCAACAGAACCAATGCAAGCGATAGTTCCTTCACCTTTAATTGTAACATTAGTTAGTTTTGATGACGAAGATCCAACATTATCATCAGCAATACCACATATAACGTCACGACAAACTGGTACATTTATTGTAGTGTCAGTAACAGTAAAAGCGCCATTTGAAAGAATTAATGACTCAGTTTTAATATCAGAATTAGTTATTACTAAATTTGAATTGCTACTAATATGACCATAAGCTCTATTAGTTGTAGTATTAGTAGTAATATTGTCAAAAGTAGCATTACCATCTGAAGCAACATTTATTAAACCCTGAATTAAAGTATCACTTACGTTTAAAGTACCATTTGAGTGATACCTATGAGCATTTCCTTTAATAGTAGAATTAGTTATACTCATGTTACCTGTTGCTTCAAAGTCTCCACCTGTAATATTAAGTGTAGAACTACTTACTGTAATATTTCCAGATGATGTTACAGCCCCTCCAAAATTTAATTTAGCATTATTAATAGTTAAATTAGAAGAAGCGCCTGTACCAACAGTTATACTATTAATACTAATTTCTTTATTGTTTGAAGTGATATTAATACTTTTATTAACTGTACTAATAGTATCAATAAGAGTTCCTTCTTTAAGCACTATATTACCAGCAGAATCTGCTGTTAGTGCACTAACATAGTCACTAGTTGCCACATTATTTTTTCTTACTTCTAATGCTCCGCTTCCATTATAACTTATTGAATATAAGTCATCAGCAAAAACATTAAGAGTAAACATGAAAAAACAACAAAAAATAAAACATATTTTTTTCATAAACTCACCTACTCTATATATATTATAGAATAAACAAATCTACTTTTAAATATGTTTTTAATTTCTTGGGAAGTATTCTTTATAATCATTATGTAGTTCTTCATTACTTAAATGAGTATATATTTGAGTGGTACTTATGTCTGAGTGACCTAGAAGTTCTTGAATTATTCTTAAGTCAGCACCATTTTGTAAAAGATGTGTTGCAAAAGTATGTCTTAAGGTATGAGGACTAACGTCTTTCTTAATACCTTTAACTAAACATTCTTGTTTAATCATTTTAAATATACCTTGTCTAGTCATTTGTTTTCCATGATTATTTAAGAATAAATAATTATTAATATCTCCTTTTAACATAGAAGGTCTAAAGTTTTCTAAATAGTTATTTAAAGCATTTATTGCAATATCATTAATAGGAATTATTCTTTCTTTACTTCCTTTTCCCATGACTCTTACAATACAATCTTCCACATCTATATTTTTAAACTCTAAATTAATTACTTCACTTATTCTTAAGCCTGTTCCATACATTACTTCTAAAATAGCTTTATTCCTTGCAGAAAATGCATCTTTTACTTCTATATCGAGAAGTTTATTTATTTCTTCTTCAGTTAAATAAACAGGTAGATGAGTACCTAATTTAGGACTCTTAAGAGCATCTGTTGGATTTGTCTTTATCTTACCAACTTTAAGAAAGTAATTATAAAAAGCCTTTAAAGTACTTATATTATGAGAAACCGTACTTGGTGCTAAATCACTTAATACACTAATATACTTAATTAAATCATTAACATTTAATTTAAGTAAATCTTTCTTATTATAGTAACTCTCAATCTTCTTTAAATCATTATCATAACTAAGAATAGTATTATTACTATAATTCATATCTAGTTCTAAATAAGATAAAAATTCTGATATATAATCATTATTCATCTACTCACCTTGACTCTTAACATATCTTTTTTCTAGTGTTAATGTAACAGAATTACGTCTTTGTTTATATGCATCTGCAATAGGTGCATGATTACGTTCATTCTTAAAGTCTTTCTCATTTAATCCATAGACTCTCATAATATCAGCAAACACAGGGTTAGCAGTAGTTACAAGTGCATTCTCATATTCTGATAAATCTGGGCTCAAAAGTTCTCTTATTTCATAATCATAATTAATATATCTACTATTTTGACTTTTTAAATACTCAATATGTTCTTTAACCTTTTTATCATTTACCTCGGCATTATATAAAGTAATAACAGCATATCTAGAAGATAGTTTTGAATCATAATTCATCTCATAACAATAAGTTCTTCTTGCCCCATGAAACTCTAAAGTATAATGACCCAAAGAATAATCAACTTCATAATTTGGATTATCGCGAATAACATTATACGCTCTTTTAGCAAGTGAGTTTATTACAGCTTCTCTATAAAGTTTAAACTCTGAATAAAGTCTTGCTTCCCCATTTGTAATACTTTTATCAAAAGGAGAGAGTTCTCCATCTATTAAAGCAATAAATGCATCATATTTTTCACTTGATAATGTATTTTTTAATACTTTTAATCTTTTAAGTAAATCTTCTCTATTATAAATTTCAATACTACCTTTATCATTTTTTATCATAATAGCCTCCTATTAATATTATATTATTTATCATTTAATAACTCCATATAAATATTTCATAATAAAGGAAATTAAATATCAAAAGTTAATACTTATTTGTTATAATATTAAATGGAAGGTGATTATATGGAATTACTAGCTGATAAGATTAGACCTACATCTTTAAGTGATGTAATTGGTCAATCACATTTAATTGGTAAAAATAAAGTAATAAGTAATTTAATTGAAAATAAACATATATTCAGTATGATTCTATATGGCCCACCTGGAACTGGTAAGACAACTCTTGCAAATGTAATAGTTCATGAACTTAATTTAAGATTTAGAATGCTTAATGCAGTTATTAATAAAAAAGAAGACTTTGATGTTGTTATTGAAGAAGCCAAGATGTATGGAGAAATAGTTCTAATTGTAGATGAAATACATAGAATGAATAAAGATAAACAAGATATCTTACTTCCATATATAGAAAATGGAAAAATAATTCTTATTGGGCTTACTACTAGTAATCCATATTATAAGATTAATCCTGCTATTAGAAGTAGATGTCAAATATTTGAACTTAATAGCCTAACAGTTAATGATATTAAAAAAGGTTTAGCAAGAACTATTCCTCTTCTACCTAAATGTAAGATAGATGATGAAGCATTAGAAAGAATTGCTTATCTATCTTCAGGAGACTATAGAAGTGCTTTAAACCTACTTGAAGTATGTTACTTTAGTACAAAGACTCATAAGATTGATATTAAATTAGTTGAATCTATTAATAATAAACCTGTTATTGCTGGAGATCGAAATGGAGATAATCATTATCAATTAATAAGTGCTTTTCAAAAAAGTATAAGAGGATCTGATCCAGATGCTGCAGTTTACTATTTAGCTAGATTAATAGCTATTGGAGATTTAGATATTATTTATAGAAGAATGTCTGTTATTGCTTATGAAGATATTGGACTTGCTAATCCTTCCATGGGACCAAAGGTAAGAGCTTGTATAGAAACATGCGAAATGTTAGGTTTGCCTGAAGCAAGAATACCTCTTGCTGATACAGTAATAGAGCTTGCCTTATCTCCTAAGAGTAATTCGGGTATATGTGCTATAGATGAAGCATTATGTTTAATTGAAAAAGGATCAACTGGGGATGTTCCAAAACACATTAATAGTGAAAATAATCCTTTATATAAATATCCTCATAGTTATCCTAATCATTGGGTAGATCAACAATACTTACCAGATAATATTAAGAACGTTAAGTTCTATCATGCATGTAATAATAAATATGAAGATGGTTTAAATAAAACAAATAAAGAAATGAGAGGTATAAAATGAATATAACAATTCTAGGAACAGGTGTATATGGTCTTTCTATGGCTATTGCCCTATCACAAAATAAGAAAAATAAAATAACTATGTGGACTGAAAGTAAAGAAAACATTCCAAGATTTAAAGATTATCAAACTAAAGGTGTAGAAGCTTTTAATGGACTAAAGGTGCCTAAAAGTATAAAGATAACTGATAGTTATGAAATTGCTCTTAAAGATGCTGAAATGGTCTTTATAATGTGTGCTGCAAGGTTTGTTGGAAGTGTTGCTAAAGACATGAAACCATATATAAATAAAAAGATGAATTTTATAATTGGTTCTAAAGGTATTGAACAAGGATCATGTAGATTTGTTCATGAAGTATTCCTAAATGAAATAAAAACAAAGAAACTTGCTGTTATATCAGGTCCATCATTTGCAGTAGATATAGCAAAACTAGAACCAATTGGACTTGCATGTGCAGTTAAATCACATGAAGTATTTCTTAATATGAAATCTATTTATAAAGGAACTAATATTAAACTAAGAGAATCACGTGATATGGTAGGAACTGAGTTATGTGGTTCTATTAAAAATGTAATAGCTATAGCATCAGGTATCTTAGAAGGTCTAGGTTACTCAGAGTCAACTAGATGTTTCTTAATAACTGAGTCTCTTCATGATATTAGAAGTCTAATTGTTGGTTTAGGTGGTAAAAAGAACTCTATTCTATCATTTGCTGGTGTTGGAGACTTAACCCTAACTGCAACATCTACTAAATCAAGAAACTATTCATATGGTGTTCTTTTAGGTAAAAATGATAAAAAGAAAACTGAAGAATATTTAAATAGTACAACTGTTGAAGGATATTATACTTTAAAGAGTATTTATTCACTTATTAAGAAAAAGAAAATAAAAATGCCTGTTATTGATCTTATTTATAAAATAGTTATGAAGGGTGAAGATCCTAATAAACTAGAAAAATTCTTAATGGAAAAAGAGTAGAAAAAATTCTACTCTTTTTATTTGTTATTTTTAATTTCTGATTTATATAGTTTTTTATAATCTTCACATGTATCAAGAAGTTCTTCATGACTTCCTTCAGCTTCTATCTTACCATCATTTAAGAATAGAATTCTATCACTATTAATAATAGTTGAAAGTCTATGAGCAATTATTAATATAGTATATTCGCCTTTCATGTTTTCAATTGCTTCTTGAATCTTACTTTGTGTTTCATTATCAAGGGCACTTGTTGCTTCATCAAATAAAATTATTTGAGTCTTTTGAATTAAAGCTCTTGCAATAGCAAGTCTTTGTTTTTGACCACCTGATAAGTTTACTCCACCTTCACCAATAACTGTATCATATCCATCAGGAAGTTCTTCAATAAATTCACTTAAACAAGCTGTCTTACATGCTTCCTTCATTTCTTCTTCAGTTAAATCATCCTTAACTAGTCTTAAGTTATCTCTTATACTTAAATTAAATATATAAGGGCTTTGAGAAATAATAGTTATATTATTTCTAATGGAGTATTTATCTAGTTTATTAATGTCTTTACCATCAATAAATATCTTACTGTTAGGTACATCATACATCTTACATAAAAGATTAAAGATTGTAGTTTTACCAGCGCCACTTTTACCTACGAAAGCAACAGTTTCACCAGACTTAATCTTAAATGAAATATTCTTAAGTACTTTTTTATCTTTGTAAGAAAAATATAAATGTCTAAATTCAAAGTTACCTTTAATATCATCTATATGTTCCTTACCAAACTTCTCTTTATTAAACTCATTTGAATCAAATATATCAAATACTCTTTTAAATGATAAATTAAAGTCTTTAATAAAGTTATACATATCTCCAATATTATATATAAGTCCTTCAGTTCTACCAATGTAATTATATAAAACTAAACCTTCTGCAATAACAAGTTTTCCTTTATAAATAAGATAAACTATTAAAAGTATAAATAATAAATATCCTACCCAATAAGTAATATCTGTAATAAGAGAATACTTTCTATTGTTATAGTTCATTTGATATCTTATATCATTATAATCAACTGACTTATTATGTAACTCAGTCATGAAAGATTCTTCAGAGTTTAGCATCTTTATATCTCTTGCTCCTCTTACAATCTCTCCAATAAAGCTTGTTATCTTTTCGTTTTTCTTTCTTGCTACTTTATCAAGTTCATTAAACTTTTTAACACGTGTTCTATATATTAATCCTAAAATTGCTGTTTCAACAACACTTAATATAAATGCATACTTATTTACTACAAAAATAGCAGCAAATACACCTAAGTTGGAAATAATCATAGAAGTATCATTAATTAACACTCCATATATATCTGAAAGTCTTCCAGCATCCCCGGTTAATCTTTGAATAAATAAACCAGTTCCATTTTGATCTAAAGTGTTATTATCAAGTTTTAATATTTCTCTACCAAGTTTACTTTGTAACTCAATATAGTTTTCTCTATAGATTTTATGATAATTTCCTCTTAAAAAGAATGATAGTGTATTAGAAAATATTCTAATACCTATAAAAACAATTGCTAAATAAACAAGTTGTAATAACTCGTTATTCGTTAGTTTAACAATCATCCTTGCACTTAACAAAGGAGATACAACACTTATAATTATAGTAAAAATATTTATAATAATGTTTGCAACTATTCTCTTCTTTTGGCTATTACCAAAATTATTTAATTTTTTGAAATTCTTTAAAAATTCACCCATTATATTCCTCCTGTTTGAAAATTATAACACTCCATATTACTGGAGTGTCAACAAATAGTTTTAAAGTTTATGAATTAAAAACAAGAAGAACAATACCAACAGCTATAATTAGGAAGAAAACAAACACAAGTAAGTATGAACCACTATCAAAATTAACCTTTTTCATTATCCTTCCTCCACTTCATTAATAATAATTGTATTAATAAATCCTTCACTATCATAATTAAATGATATAACTGAATCCTTAGACTTATCGATTAAATTAATTAATTCATTTAGTTCTTTTTCAGTTTTATATATTACACCATTATAATTTATAACAATTATGTGTTCCCCGGTAGAATTAGTAAGAATAACACTATTAATAATTGGTGTTAAAATACCATTACCTTTAGTACCTTCATATATAGTATATTTATTATTAAAAAACTCTGCTTCATACTCATCAGGTATAGTTGTACCATCTGTAGTAACTTCATTTGTTATAGCGCTAGTATTATTATCTTCTTCATTATTTTTATTATTAAATCTTAAATATGTAATTCCAATCACAGTGAAAGTTAAAAGTAAAATACTAAGCACTGAATAAAAAAATATTCGAACAGGATGTTTTAGTACTGCAAAATCAAATAATATTTCATTGTCATCTGATGAATTCTTTGTATAGTTAATATAATTTGTAGCATGGCAAACAGAACAAGTAACTACGTCACTATCTTCATTTATTTCAATAATAGAATCACAATTTTTACATTTAATTTTAATGTTCGCCATAATACCATATCCTTACTTTTTAATTTTAACACAATAATATAAACAAAAAAAGAAGTAGAACTCTACTTCTTTTCAATATCAGTAATTGTAAATTTATTTATATATCCTTCATTATCATAATCAAGAGATACATTATAATAACTATTTTGTTTTAAAGAGTCTCTTATTTCTACAATACCCTCTTCTTCTGTTGTAGAAATATCTTTATAAGTAACTTTAATTTGATGATCTTTATTTTTCTTATTAGAAGTAATAATATCATCTAATGTCTTACTAATAAGTAACTCTATTTTTTTCCCATTTACTAGTTCAATTGGACCATTAAAACTTTGTATTTCTATTTGTTTTACTTGTTTAGAGTATACTTCATTAGTATTTTCATTACTATTTATTCTCTTACTTGTCTTATTAAAAGACATGAATGAAGAAACAGATAAAGCAATTATTATACCGAATATTACAATAGTAAATACAACAATGAATATTCTAGTATATCTTATACCAGGTAGTTTATTAATTTGTTTAAAAGTATCCATATGAGCATCGAGCGCACCTTTAACAGTATCATATGCTTTATTATAATCATCTTCTACTGAAAACTTAGCACCGCAAAAGTCACAAGTAACTTGTCTTTCTTTTTCTTCTATTTTTAATTTAGCTCCACAATTTTTACATTTAATTTCCTTTAATTCCATTATACTCACCAATTAAATAATATCACAATTTTTCTAATCTATGAACATCTAAAATTACTTTTTAATGATGTCATTAAAAATATATGAAACACATAATAATCCAGCTGCATTAGGTACAAAAGATGCACTACCAAGACCTGCACTTTTTATTGGAGCTTCTGTTGAAGACACTACCATAATTTTCTTAGGATTTATATGATTTTCTTTTAACTTATGTCTAAGAATTCTTGCCAAAGGATCATAATTAGTCTTATCAATAGAAGTAATAGATAACTTAGTTATATCAAGCTTCTTAGCTGTACCTAAACAAGTAATAAGCTTAGTATCTTTCTTTAAAGTTTTTTCTATTAAACTATATTTTACTTTTATATCATCACATGCATCTATTATATAGTCATAATTATTCTTAAGTAATTCATCAATATTATTCTCGTTAAGCATCATTTCAAGTCCTTCTATAAGAATATCTTCTCTTATAGTTTTAGCTCTTAAAACAGCTTCTTTTACCTTAGGAGAACCAATATTAGTAGAGTTAGTAATTAATTGTCTATTTAAATTAGATATATCAATAGTATCCATATCAACTACTGTTATATTATTAAATCCATTTCTAACAAGTGCTTCTAAGGCAGCACTTCCTACTCCACCTACTCCAACTAGTAATATTTTCTTAGAGCCTATTTTATTTAAATTTGCTTCTCCAATTATTTTTATTAATCTATCAAACATAATACCACCTAATTAATTATAAAATCTATATTTCAAAACGTCTAGATTTTATTCTTTTATAAACTTCATCTGCAGGGTCTTTATACTTACTAGGGTCTATACTAAATGCTTGATTAATTGGATGATCAAGAGCATTTACTACTGGATCTCCTTCAATATATTTATTTAATACATATCTTAAAGCCATATTTCTATTATACTTCTTTAACGATACTTTATCATAACTATCAAATCTATAAAGATCAGTATCTATTACTCTTAAGCCATCTCCGGTTATTATTACATTTCCTGGATTAGGATCAAACATATATATTCCTTCGCAAGTTAAATGATCTGCTAAATCAATTAAGAATCTTAAAGATACAATAGTATATTCTAAAGGTAAATGAGGAAGTATTTCTTTTACTGCAGGAATATACTCATACATATAGTTTTTTATTAAATTATTATCATCTAAATTATAATCTATTAAATGAACAAAAGCAGGATTATCTACAAGTTTTAATTTATCAAATACATCTTTATCCATGATATATTTCTTTATATCACCAAGTAAATGTAACTCAGGATTATATTCTTTAATACATAGTTCACCAAAGTGATAAATTGTAGAACTAGAGCTTTTCCATATATCATCAAATAAAGTCATAGTAATCCCTTCTTTCTTTTTTGTTTATTATAAAGATTAAATAATTCATTGTCAAAAAAAGACTAAAGCCTATGCTTTAGTCACTTGAATATTTTCGTTTATTTGATGACTTATTAAATCAACATAATATTTATATCTATTAATAGCAGCTTCTTTATTAGCAGCAAGTAATTCATCTGCAGCTTCCTTATTCTTAAGTTTTAAAGATCTATATCTTACTTCATTACTTAAGAAATCATCATATTTTTCAAAATCAGGCATCTTTGAGTCCATCTTAATTTGATTAGTAACTGGATTATATCTCATAAGTAGAACATAACCAGATTCAACAGCAAGTTTTTCTTCTTGTAATGAACAAGACATTCCACCTTTTATACCATGTTCTATACATGGACAATAACAAATTATAATAGCAGGACCTTTATGCTCCATGGCTTCTTTCATTACACTTATTGCTTGCATCATATTAGCACCTAAACAAATAGTACCAACATAACAATTAGGATAACTCATAGCTATTCTAAACATATCTTTTTTATGATTCTTTTTACCCATGCCAGCAAATTGAGCAACTTGACCGATATGAGAGGACTTACTCATTTGACCACCTGTATTAGAATATACTTCTGTATCAAGTACCATTACTTTAATGTTTTCCTCGCTTGATAATACATGATCAATTCCATTGAAACCTATATCATATGCCCAGCCATCTCCACCTTGACATATAACAGTTCTGTTTTTAATATAATCCTTTAAGTCAGCTACTCTCTTAGGTAACTTAACTTTGTCTAACTTTTCATATATTTCTTTAGTTTTTTGATTATCTTCAAAGTTATCAAGTAACTCTTTCATAAGAGGTTTTGCCACTTCATTGAAGTTATCCATATTTGCAAGAATAGCATTCTTTAACTGACTACGTTTATTCTTAAAACTTAAATGCATTCCATATCCAAATTCAGCATTATCCTCAAATAGTGAATTAGCCCAAGGAATTAAATATGGTGTAGAAGGAGCACTTCCTCCATATATAGAAGAACATCCTGTTGCATTAGCATATATTATTTCGTCCCCGAATAACTGAGTCATTAATTTAGTATAAGCGGCTTCACCACATCCAGCACAAGCACCACTAAACTCAAACTTAGGTTTTTCAAATTGAGAACCTTTAATAGTAAACTTATTAAATAGTTTAGGATTTTCATAATTCTTGAATAACTTATTTGCTTCCGTTTGTTTTTCATATGTAGCATCTCCCATAGTTAAAGCCTTAGCTCCAGCTTTACCAGGACAAACAGATGCACATAAACCACATCCAAGACAGTCTTTTTCAGAAATACTTATGATATATCTATATCCCTTAGCTCCCATGGCCTCAATTCCATCTTCACTTTCACCTTCAAGTAAGAAAGGTCTAATAACAGCGTGAGGACATACAAGAGAACACATGCCACATTGAATACAATTATCTTTATTCCATTTAGGAACCTTTGAACTAACGCCACGTTTTTCTCTACTTGTTAAGTCTCCTTCAAATGCACCATTTCTTAGTGTCTTTACTTCACTTACAGTTAAAGAGTCTCCTAGACGTTTATTCATTCTTTCAAATATACTTAAAGGTACTTCTTTTAAATCTTTATTTAAACTATCCTTTACAATTATTTTTTCTACACTATCAAGTGCTTCTTTAATTGCATCTTGGTTATTCTTAACAATGTCTTCTCCTTTTGTACGAAAAGCTTCTTTTATACTCTTATTAAGTAGATTAATTGGATCTTCACCAGCTAAACTCTTTTTATTTAAGCGACATAGTAAATTTAGAATAACTACTTCCATGATTTTAGATATTTTACCTTTTATACCATGTTCTTCCGCAATTCTTTCAGCATTAATGGTAAGAATAGTAATATTTCTAGAAGAAATAATATCTAAGTCTTTCTTAGTCATCTTATTTATACATTCTTCTTTATTAGTTGTATTAATAAGAAGGAAACCATTTTTCTTAATCTTATTTAACATTTCATACATTCTAAAGTATTCATCTTTAGTAACAACTACAATATTGGCGTTAGTAACATAATAAGGAGCTCTTATAGGACTTTGACCAAAACGAAGATGAGCAATAGTAACACCACCACTCTTTTTAGAATCATATTCATTATAGCTTTGAACATAATTTCCAGCATCTCCTACTAAATGAATTATATCTTTAGAAGCAGATACCATTCCATCACTACCAAAACCATATATTTGCATTTCTAGTGTTTTTAAATCAATAGTATAACTTTCATCTACTTCTAAAGAAGAATGAGTAACATCATCTACTATACCAATAGTAAAACTTTCTTTTAAATTATTACTCTTAAGCATATCATATACTGCTTTTATTTGAGCAGGAGTAGTATTCTTAGAAGATAATCCATATCTTCCTCCTACAACCTTTATTTTACTATTTTTAAGTACTCCTAAGACATCTAAGTATAAAGGTTCGCCAATTGAACCTGATTCTTTAGTTCTATCTAGTACAGCTATTCTTTTAACTGTTTCAGGTAATACTTTTAAGAAATATTTTGCACTAAAAGGTCTATATAGATGTACTTCAACTAAACCAACTCTACGACCATTTCTATTTAAATCATCAACAACTAATCTTGCAGTATCATTAACAGAACCCATAGCAACAATTACTTCTGTTGCATCTTTTGCTCCATAATAATTAAATGGTTTATATTTAGTTTTAGCAAGTTTATTAATAGCCATCATATATTTATTAACAATATCAGGTATATTATTGTATAATTCTTGTCTTGCTTCAACTGATTGGAAATATACATCTTCATTTTCAGCCATTCCCATTTGCTTTTTAACGCCTAAATTTAAAGATCTTTCTTTAAAACTCCTTAAAGCGTCTTTATTAACTAACTTTAATAATTCATTATTATTAAGTGTTTCAATAACATTTATTTCATGACTTGTTCTAAATCCATCAAAGAAATGTAAGAAAGGAAGACTTCCTTCTATAGCACTTAAGTGAGCAACTGCAGCTAAATTATGTGCATCTTGTACACTTGATGATGCAAGCATACAAAAACCAGTTTGTCTTGTTGCATAAACATCTCCATGGTCCCCGAATATAGATAAAGCATGAGTAGCAACAGTTCTTGCTGCACAATGTATTACTCCAGGTAAACACTCCCCCGCCATCTTATACATATTAGGAATCATTAATAATAATCCTTGAGAAGCTGTAAATGTTGTAGCAAGCGAACCAGTTACTAATGCACCATGCATAGCACCAGCAGCACCAGCTTCACTTTCCATCTCAGTAACATGTACTTTATCATTAAATAAATTATAATTTTCTCCTGCACTCATAGCATCTACATGATCTGCCATGGGACTTGAAGGAGTAATTGGATATATAGTAGCTACTTCTGAAAATAAATAAGCTATTTCAGAACAAGCAGTATTTCCATCAACGGTCTTTTTCATAATCACACTTCCTTATTATCTAATATAAATTATAGCATCATTATTATTTATAATCATTATCATTACAAAAAGTTTTTATAAAAAAAGAATAGAAGTTTTCTTCTATTCTATTTAACAACAAATGGATGTTCTAAATCTTGCCAATGTAAATACAAAGGAGCACCTGTTGTATTTAATTTATCAGCGTCTGCTTGAGTTCTAGCATAACACTTAGTAGACTTAATTCCTTCTACAAAACCACTGAATTTAGAACCAGTTATACGAGATGTATCAACCATTGATAAATCTAAAGTATCCATACTAACATTTCTAAACATATTATATGCTTCTTCTACATTAGCAAAACTAAGTTTAGGAGTAACTATAGCAGGTATTTGAGAATAACCAAACATATAATTAAATTTATGACAATTTGTTGTATCTAGATTATTTAAAACAACGGGATTCTCAGTTTTAAAAGTATCAAACATATATGAATTATCTGTACTAGCATCCGCTCTTAAGCCACTAACATTTAATTTTTTAATATTAGCATGAGTAAACATATTATATAAACGAGGAGCATTCACAAGATTCCAATTAGAAACGTCTACCTCATTAGCAGTCATATAACCAAATGCACTATAAACATCCCTTACATGACTAACATCAAAATGTCTTAAATCAAGTTTGTCTAAATGAGTACCATTAAACATTTCTTCAATTACTTCTACTTTAGAAGTATTAAAATTACTAACATCAAAATCACTTGCTGCTGCATGATAGAACATACAACCCATATATTTAACATTTCTAGTATCAAAACCACTTACATCTAAACTAGTAGCGCTTGAGTAATAAAACATACTAGTAAGATCTGTTGCATGAGATGTATTAAAACTAGATAAATCTATACTTGTAGCTTTTGAAGAATGAAAAGTATTAAAAAAACTTGTAACGTATTCTCCATTAATAGTTGAACATAACTGTGTAGTAACAGGTTCAGTAGATTTTTTATCAGTTAATACTACATGCCAACCAACTGTTTGATTTTCTATAGCTGTTTTATCTTTATATGTATAAGTATATTGTCCATCAATAAACTTAGCACCAGGTACCATATCACCATCAAAAGTACATGTCTTACCTCTTGGTGTTCCAGTTGGAGTTATTTCAACATCATCAGCTGTAATGGTATTACCATCCCCATCTGTATAAACACTACAGTCATAGTATTTAGCAACTCCGTCAATTTTTAAATCATCATCATTTTCATCAACAAAATCTTCTAATTTAGCTTTGTCTACTTTTTTATAATCTAAACCATATACTTTATATTCATCATTCCATAAAGTAATATAGTATTTTTGGTCTCCATCTTTATCCTTAGAACCAATTAATACAAACCCATCATAAGTTCCTGTATTAGATAATCCTAAATCAGTTTTAACCTTATAAACAATACAACTTGCGTCCCCATTAAATAACTGATCCGACATATATTTATCTTGTGCTGCAGTATATACTTTTGTAATGTATTCAACAAAACTCTTTTGTTTTGCTGTAGTCATGATTTCTAATACACTTGGTATTGCTATAATCATAATAATAGCAAGTATTACTATAACAGCAAGTAATTCTACTAAAGTAAAACCTGATTTTTTTCTTCTCATTGTCTTCACCATCCTAATATTATTTATTCTATAGATAATTATAAACATAAAAAAAGCCTAAGACAAGAAGTGTGATAAAAAACCCGCTCGCACGAGGTGGTAGAATACATGCAAAACTTCAGGATTCCAAGTCAGAATAGCCTGGCTTTCAACACCATTTCGCAATTAATTCCCCAATTATATCACTTAGTCGGTTTTTACATTAAATCCTATCTTAGGTAACTTAATTATATCATTTATTATAAAATACTAAAATGAATAATTAATTATTTACGTAAAAAAAATTCTCAAAGATTTACTTTGAGAACTTTTATTATTTCTTTGTAGTTTTTTTAACAGGTTTTTTAGTTGTCTTTTTCACTGCTGTCTTTTTAACTTTACTAACACTCTTTGTTGCAGTAGTTGTTTTCTTAGCTGGAGCTTTTTGAACTTCATTTTTACCAAGAGAACCAACTGCATATACGCTTACAATTAAAAATGCAAAATTAGCAACATAGAAGAAATATGGATATTGCATTCCTTCATAGAATATTACATCATTAAATTTATAACAGATACAACTAATAAATATTACAAATACTATAAACATAGTTGGTAAATAAATATTAGTATTTTTAAGCTTCTTATCTTTTATTAAGAAGCATGTAAAATACAAGAAGAAGAATACAGTAAAGCACATTGTAAGTGCACAAATAATAGCAATAAAACTATATACTTCTAAGAATCCTTCATTTGCATAGAAGTATGAAAAAACCATAAATGCAAATGCTACTAAATAAACTAAACTTAGTACCGACCACACACTTATTCTTCTAAATTCTTGAATTAAATAAGAAGCAGCAAAGAATGCTATTAATAACGCAAAGAAGAATGCTAATGTATTTTCATCTATAAATGGTATATAACCTTGGCCACTAACGGCTGTACCAAGAGCAAGATATAAAGCTCCTAATAAGAAAGCACCAATGTAATATAGAACAATAAATATCTTATTTTTCTTATTCATTATATTCACCTCTTAATTTTTCTAATTTAATTACATTATCAATTATATTTAAATAATTAGCTCTATGTAAGGAATAAATTGAAGGTGACATACTAGCATATGAATAATCATATACATAGAAATTAGATCCAATAGCAAATTGAGAAGTTCCAAGTGATTGAACTAACTCTTCTTCTAGTATAAGAATAGTAAACATACTTTGAGTAATTTCATTATTATATTCTTCCTCTTCTGCTGTATCTTTTGCACCACACGCAGCACGAAGATCAATATACTTATCAGTTGTTATTCTTAAAGTGTTTAAGTCCTCATCAACAGTTATAAAGTTCTTCTTTAACTTTGAAACTGTTATAGCATTATCTCCTTTTCCGTTGTCTTCAAAAGAGGTGTTTTCATAATGCTTAACAAAGTCATTTAATGCATTCTTACATTTGTCATTTGTTATTTTATTGATTTCTGTCTTATATACATCTAGTTTCTTTATATTATCTTCTGAATCTCTTAAATCAAGAGTTTTAATAGAAGTACAATATTTAAATATAAATCCAAATGTCATAAATAGCATGAATGCTAAACCAAAAACAGCAACAATATTTCTTGTGTTATCTTTCATTTTTTACCCTTTTCCTTTCCTATTATAATTATAACCATATAATTATTTAATTACATTACTGTTTAATAAACTTTACAAATAAAAAAGAATATAGACATCTATATTCTTATTATCTCTATGCTTTCCAACGTGCTACAACATCACAGTTTGATGAATATGGAGGAGGATTTGGCATATCCATTTTAACGATAACTGGTATCTTAAATGCATTACCAAAAGCAACCATAGTACCACTTTGAAGTGAAGTTAACTTATCAATTACATCACCTGAGATATTAGGAAGCATTTTATTAATATAATCAAGGTCTAAAGGATGTGTCATCTTTAAGATACAGAAGTTAGAAGTTTGTCCAATAACTGTATCAGATAACTCAACAGGTCTTTGAGATATTAAATCTAACATAACACCATATTTACGACCTTCCTTAGCAATACGTTCAAATATATTATAACCAAGTAAGAATAAATCAATATCACCTTTTTGAACATATCTATGAGCTTCTTCAATAAATAAGTTGAAAGGTATTTGAGCTCTTTCTTCTCTACTCTTTGCAAAGTCGAATATCATCTTACTAAATATTTTAACTATTGTTTTAGCAAGTTGATCATCAATATCTTCTAAGTTAATATTAACAATTTGACTACGTTTATCATTATGAACTATTAATGATGAAATATAGTTTTCTAGAGATATATAATTAGGAACATCGAAGAATTCTCTATTAGATGAGTTATTTAATGCATGTAATCTAACTTGAATAATTGTAGCATTATCTTCCATGATCTTATTACCTAAGAATCCATCACCTATTAAACAGAATGACATTGCTTTTTCTAAGTCATCAAGAGTAAAGAATGCATCTTCAGGAACAGGCATATGAAGTTCTAGATTATCATCTATAAACTTAAGTAAATATTCATTAATTAATACTGATTCACCAAATTCACCATTTCTATCAATACCAAAGCACTCAGAGAATTTTCTAACATAACCAATTCCTTGAATATCAGTATCTACATTAAATTCTGGTGTAGAACAGTCTTTAAGAATTGTAAATATATCATTTTTCTTACCACTTGCTTGTTGATTTGAGAATAGTACACTCATGATTGCTTTTGCAATTAAATGATTCTTAAGCTTACGAGTTATTTCATCATCTCTTGAGAATAACTTAGCAAGTTTTAAAGTTCTTTCAATAATAGTATATTGATGATGGTTATCAGCTTGTAAAAGTAAACATAAATCATCAACTGTAAGTAAGAAAATTGGAATTCTTAACATTACATCTGTTGAATCAACAGGATTACTAGTTATGAATTTATATTGATAATTTGGATTTAATTGATTTAATACTTTAAATGCATTTTTATATTCACCGTATGCATCAAAGAAGAATAAATTAGCATTAAAGCTTAAGAAATTCTTATTTAAGAATATGTTTTGAACTATTCTAGCAACTGAACAAGATTTACCTGAACCAGTATTACCAAATATAGCCAAATGGTTTGAAAACATATCATTAATATCTATAAATACATCTTTACCAGAGTAAATTGCACTCTTACCTAAATAAACATTCTTTTCTTCATCTTTACCAAAGATAATATCCATTTCTTCAGGTTCTATAATTCTTAATTTAGAATCTAATGTTGGTTTAATAATAGTACCAGCAATAAATCTATCACCTACAAATTGTCCTAGTAAGTTAACATGAGCGTCTGTTCCTTCAAGTTTTTTAACTTCACCAAGAATTTTCTTTCCTTCTGGTGTTTCAAATACAACATGCATATTCATCAAATTAGGAACTACCATGTTATCAGTATGTATTTCTACTATTGCAGTTACATCATTAATATTTTTAATGCTACCAAACATTTTTTGTTGTTCTTCAACAGGAGGAATATTTTTTAAATATGAGTCTTGATCAACTATATCTCTTGGATTAGACATTTCAGCGCTTTCATTTACTGTTGCATCACCAACTGGTTTTGCATTTTCTATAGCTGTAGGTGTTTCTACAGGTGTTGGTGTTGCTGCAGAGGCTTGAGCAGGCATTTCTACTGGTGCTTCTACTGGTGCTGGAGCAGCTACTGGTGCAGGTGCAACAGGTTCTTCCTTTTTCTCAGCAAATGGTATAGATATATTTATATCTTGTACATCTTGCACTTGAGAAGGAGTTTCATCTAAAACATCCATTACACTACTATCAACACTTGGACTAACAAGTATATTTGCTTGTTCATTAACAACTGGTGTTGCTGCAGGAGCTTGAGCAGGCATTTCTACTGGTGCTGGAGCAACTGCTGGTGCAGGTGTAACAGCTGGTGTTGCTGGAGGTGCTGCCATTAAATCAACTGGTGTTATTGGTGACTGTGTAACAGGGTTTACTCCTCCTAAATTAACAGGAGCAACTGGTGCCACATTTGCCATATTTGTAATTTCATTTGGATTTAATTGTTCATTCATACTTACCAACCTCTTATCTTATTTATAATAATATCATTTATAACAAATTTTATAAATACTTTAGACTAAATCTATAAATTTAAAATCTTCTTCATTAAATTCTATTTGGTAATTATTAACATACATAGTTATTAATAAATCACCACGTTTTACTTGATCACCTTTTACTTTATGTAAATAAATACCAACAGAATAATCAATTGTATCATCAAGCGTCATTTTAGAAGCTCCAAGTTTTGCAGCAAGTTTTGCAGCTCCAAGAGCATCTATATTATTTATTGTTCCGTCTTCCTTAGCTCTTATCATTATTTTCTTAGGACTAACATGTACCTTTGATATGTCACCACCTTGTGCAGTTACAAACTCAGTAAACTTTCTAAAAGCAGAACCATTTGCAAGAGTTTCACGTGCAAGACTTACTCCTTCTTCGTAACTAATACCTTTAGCCATATTAAGAAGTTTAGCAACTATATCAACACATGTTTCTTTTAAAGTGCATTCTTTACCTCTTAAAACATTCACTGCTTCAATTACTTCAATAGCATTACCAATTCCTTGACTTAAAGGATTACTCATATCATCTATTACAGTTTCAACTCTTCTATCATATGCTTCTCCAATAGCTTTTAGGCTATTAGCAAGTTTAGTAGCATCCTCTTTATTTTTCATAAGGGCACCACTACCATATTTAACATCAATTAGTATATTCTTTGCACCAAGTGCAATCTTTTTAGACATAATAGAAGAAGCTATTAAAGGAATAGATTCCGTAGTTCCTGTTACATCACGAAGAGCATATATTACTTTATCTAAAGGTGTTAAATTATCAGTTTGAGCACTTATTGCAAAACCAAGTGTATCAACTTGATTAATAAATTCTTCTTTAGATAAATTAACGTTAAATCCAGGTATACTTTCTAACTTATCAATAGTACCACCTGTAAAACCTAAACCACGGCCACTCATCTTAGCCATATGTAGTCCAAGAGCCGCACACATTGGTCCAAGTATTAAAGTAGTAGTATCTCCTACTCCACCAGTTGAATGTTTATCAACAACATTGTCCATTTTATCTGATAAATTATATTCTTCACCAGATTTTAAAAATATATCAGTAAGACTAATTGTCTCTTTTAAATTCATTCCATTTATAACAATAGCCATAAGTAAAGAAGACATCTGATAATCAGGTATTTCTTTATTTAAATAGCCATTAAAAGCATATGATAATTCTTCATAATTTAATTCTTCGTTGTTTTTCTTTTTAGTTATTATATCTATGATATTCATATCATCACCTATTATGTATTATATCAAAAGAAAACAGAGTTATAAATATAACTCTGTTATTATTAATTATTTTTTAAATCTAATTATATTTAATAAAAGAATATTCTTTCTTTTCTACTTTCTCATAAATAGTAGTCTCACCAGTTGCTTTAACTTTAACAGGAACAAAGTTTCTTATTAACTTACCATTTTCATATATTTTACATGAGTAGAAAGTGCCTTGGAATACTCTATAGTCAGGAGTTCCAGCATTGCTAACAGAAAATAAGAATATTGGGTATTTAGCTTTTAAATTAACCGTAGGATTTAAAACCGAATATTCCTTTTCGTTTACTTTAAAAGTCTTATTATCAAAAGTTACTTTTATTGGAGAAACAGATGGATTTTTTTTATTAAGACTTACTGATTTATCTCCCCAGTAAATAATATAGTTTACGTAAGTACTTGTAAATTGTCCAAAGATAGCAAGCGAGTCTTCAGATTTATAGATTGTTCTACTACCCATTATTGCATCAAAATTATTATCATCAATTTCTAATTCTATTTTAGTATTATCTGTTGGTATTACTTGAGTATTAATATATTTATGACCATCTAACTTTAAACCATTTAAGAATTCATATTTAGGATTTTTAATCTCATTAACAATAGATGAACTTGCATCATAATATGAATTAAATCCTGCTATATCTACAAGTTTTTCAATACTAGCAATTACTTCTATACTTTCAACATCTTCAAGTGACTCAACGCTTATATCTGTACTTTTCTTTAAATTTATTAAATATGAATTGTCATATAAATATACATAAAAAGATCTCTTATCAGTTTCAGTTGCATCAATTAAAACATAACCTTTATAGTCCCCAGTGTTGTTAAAATCAAAATCACTTACTATATCATAAACAATAACACCTCTAATAGGTAATCCTTCTAAACTTCTTGTTGTATATTTTTCTTCCGCTTTTAAAACTGCTTTATTTGCATATTCAACAAGAGATTTTTTTCTTGCTGTTTCCATAGTACTTAATACTGCAGGAATAGCAATAATCATAATTATTGCCAAAATAACTATAACTGCTAATAGCTCAACTAACGTAAAACCTTTTTTATTATTCATTCTTATCTCACCCTATTATAAATATACCATTTATCTTTCTAATAATAAACAATACAATAAATAATTACTTTTTATTACCAAAAGAAAAAGTAAGATATTATCTTACTTTTTCTTCTTTTTTAATTCAGCAAGAATTGCTTCAAGAAGTTCTTCTTGATGATTAGCTTGTTTTTCTTGCTTTTCTTCTTTAGCTTCTTCTTTTTTCTTACCAATTGAAGTAAGCTTATTAAATGCTTTTAGTATCATGAATAATACAAAAGCCATGATTAAGAAATTGATAACTGCAGTTATAAAATGTCCATAATCAAGATATTGACCTCCATAAATAGCAATCTTACCATTTACTTCAGCACCCCCAATACCATTGATAAGTGGATTAATAAAGTCAGTAGTAAGTGCAGTTACAATTGATGCAAATGCAGAACCAATTATTACACCTACTGCCATATCCATTACATTGCCTTTTAAGACAAATGCTTTAAATTCAGCAAACAATCCTTTACTTTTTTCTGCTGTTTTTGCAGCTTTTTCTTTTGCAAATTCCTTAACATTCTCACGCATAAATTATTCTCCTTCTAAAACAGCTTTAATTCTTCTAACACCAGCAGAACTTGCTTCTTCTTTCTTAATAATGAATTTTCCAAGTTCTTTAGTATTTTTAACATGTGGTCCACCACAAAGTTCTTTTGAAACAATACCATATTCTTCATTACCAATTGAATAAACAGTAACTTCATCAGGATATTTTTCTAAGAACATACATTCTGCTCCTGATTTAACAGCATCTTCTTTTTTCATAGTTTCAACAGTAACGTCTAAACCAGCATTAATCCATTCATTAACAATTCTTTCTGCTTCCATCTTTTCTTCATCTGTTAACTTGTGATCACAGTTAAAGTCAAAACGCATTCTTTCATCAGTAATATTAGAACCTCTTTGATGAACATCAGGTCCAATTACTTTCTTTAAAGCAGCATTTAATAAATGAGTTGCTGTATGATATCTAGTTTCAATTTCTGAGTGTCCAGCAAGTCCACCTTTAAACTTACCAGCAGAAGCACTTCTAGATAATTCTTGATGTTCCTTGAATTTAGTATGATATCCATCAACATCAACTTTTAATCCAGCTTCTTCAGCAAGTTCAACAGTTAACTCAATTGGAAAACCAAATGTATCAAATAAATGGAATGCTGTAACTCCATCTATTTCCGTAGAATTACGAGTAACTTTTTCAAATTCTCTTAAACCTTTTTCAAGTGTTCTATTAAACTTAACTTTTTCATTTTTAAGTCCTTCTAAAACAACTTCTCTATTAGTTTTTAATTCAGAATAATAAACGTCATACATATCAAGAAGTTTAGTAGCAATTCTCTCTTCCCAATTAGAATTAATATCAATATTAAGTCTCTTAGCATGTCTAATTGCTCTTCTAATAAGTCTTCTTAAAATATATCCTTGATCAGTATTACTTGGTTTAATTCCAGCAGGATCAGCTAGTATAAATACAGCTGTTCTAATATGGTCAGCAATAATTCTCATAGATTTTTCATTGCCTTCATAAGTTAAGCCAGATATACTTTCTATTTCATTTATAATTGGAGTCCAAATAGATGATGCATAATTATCTGTTTTACCCTCAAGAATAGCAGTTGTTCTTTCAACACCCATTCCTGTATCTACATTTTTCTTAGGTAACTCTGTAAAAGATCCATCAGCATGTTTTTCATATTGCATGAATACATCGTTCCAAATTTCTACCCATCTATTATCTTCAGTATCAAACTTTTCAGGAATTTGGTCATTACTTCTCCAATAGAACATCTCTGAGTCAGGTCCACATGGTCCAGTTTCACCAGCTATCCAGAAATTATCATCTTTAGTTGGAGTAATTCTTTCTTTAGGAATACCTAAACTTAACCATAAATTGTAAGCTTCTTCATCAAAAGGAATTGTATCATTACCAGCAAATACTGTAACAGCAAGTCTTTCAACTGGAATATTAAGTACTTTAGTTAAAAATTCAAAACTCCATGAAATAGCTTCCTTTTTAAAGTAGTCACCTAAAGACCAATTACCTAACATTTCAAAGAATGTATGATGATATGTATCTCCAATGTTATCTAAATCATTAGTTCTTACACATTTTTGATAATCAGTAAGTCTTGTTCCATATGGATGAGGTTGTCCCATTAAATATGGTACAAGCGGTTGCATACCAGCTGTGTTAAATAATACAGATGGATCATTCTCTGGAACTACAGGTGCAGAAGGAATTTGTTTGTGTCCCTTTTCTACAAAGAAATTAATATATAAATCTTTTAAATTAACACCATTAATTTTTTCCATAATTTTATTCACACTCTCTTCAATAGTATCATTAGTTGTATCAATGTAAATAGCATCTTTTACTCTTACTAAAGGTGCAACTTCTCTATGCATATCTGCATAATCTCTTTCAATGATATTCTTTTTTATTTCTTCAAAAGTTACATTTAACCCTTTAGAAATACTTTGGTCATATCTTCTCTTTGCTCTAACATCAACATCACAGTCAACATAGAACTTATAAGTTGCATCAGGAAATAATACACTTGTTGTATCTCTTCCATCAATAATAATATTTGTGTCACGTGCTAGTTTTCTAATTTGCTTATTAATAGCATTTCTATAAACTTCAAATCCATTTACTAATTTCATTCTTGAATTAATCTCTTCAGTTCTTAATTCATTAGTAACTTCTTCTCCATTTACGAATATTTTTTCACCAACAAATTTAACATCAATATTATTTGCTATTTCCACTAAATTATCTATATTGCTTATATCAACATTTCTTTTAAGTGCAATATACATAACTGCCCTATAGTATACACCAGAATCTACATAAAAGTAACCTGTTTTTTTAGCAATTAAGCTACAAATTGTACCTTTTCCAGACCCAGCAGGTCCATCTACAGCAATAACTTTATTCTTACTCATTATTAAACCCTCCTAATTTATATTTTACATCCAAAGTATTTACAATACCAAGGAGCATTTGCTTTTACCTTTTTACCTATTATAAAACTTTTTTCACCAATTACATATGTTCCAGTTGCAGTATGAAATATTTGTACATCTGGATAATATTCAAGTTCTAATTCCTTACCATTATTATCTAAGAAAACATAATCATCCGTAGATAATTCTTCTCCAAGTTTAATCATAAATAACTTACTTAAATCTTTATCTTTTTCTCTATCTCTCATATAACTAGTCTTTTCCATAACTGGTTTAATATTTAAATTATTTCTATAAATATAATCATAATCTTCACTATAATTATCATCTACTATTTCTATTTCAACTCCACCTATAGCACCTACATCATGATCAAACTCATAGAATGTTCCATATGGAGCAATAGGAATTGCAGAAGTAATTGGATATTTTTTATATCCAGTTTTTTCTACAACAGTTAAACTAAATACTGTTACACCATTAGTTTCAATAAAATAAAATCTTGAGTCATCTCCTAGTTTTTCCATAAAGTGGTTAATACTATCAAGATCAAGTTCTCCTTGATAAGATACCTTATCAATAATAGTTAAATTACCATCATTATAAAGTTCATCAAAACTCTTTCCGCTTGGAAGACAATCAATATAATCAAAATAGTAATTATAATCTAGTATATATGGATTATAAGTTATCTTAGTATCAGTAAAAAATGTACCAACATTTCCCATTAAAGATAACATTTTATTCTTATAATCTTCATATACTTTTTCAGTATGTACATCATCTCCAACTTGAGTATCTTTAACACTCATAACATGTACATTATCAGGGAAAGTTGCAAGAACTACATCGGTTTTTATTTCATTTCTATCATTATCATAATATGAAAGATATTTTATATCTTCATACTTATCTCTAGTATTAAAATTAGTATCATAATAATTATCAATATATGGAATTACATATCTTTCAAAGTCTGTTTTTGTAGCCTCTCTAAATACAACTAGTACTACTATTGCTACTACTGCAAATATTGTAAGAGACCCTGCTATAGAAATAGTAGTTATCTTATTAAATTTTTCTCTTTCTTTTAACTCTGCTTTTTCTTTTTCATTCATGAGTTTTAAAAGTTCTTTTTCATCTTGAGTATCAGTTACATCTTTATAGAAGTCTACTACATAATTAACTATTCTTTTTCCAAATGGAATCTTTTTTCTTTCTTTTCTTTCTTCTTTTTCCATTTGTTTAACTTCCGCGTCTATTTCTTTAAGCATTTTTTCACGTTTTTTTATTTGATTCTTATAGTCTTTTTTATCTTGCCTATTACGTTTAAAGATCCTTATCTTTTCTTTAAAGTAATCTTTAAACCAATGATTTTTCTCTTCCATATATCATTCACCTATTATCATAATTATACTAAATTACTTACTTATTTTAAATTAAGACTATCAAGTTTATCTAAAAATTTTTTACTATGAATATATAATCCTGTATAACGTTCATAGAATATATTAATAATATTATTTATTTGTTCTATTAGTACTTCACTTATCTTAAGAGAAGATATACTTTCCAAATTAACAACATAGTAATTTCTAAGCATCTTTACTACTTTTAAATCATATATCATTTCATTTGTATAACAGTCTTTACAAATAAGCCCTCCTTCATCAGGATCAATTGTAATAATATCCTTTTTACTACCACATCTAGCACAACTAGTTAAGTTAATTGGAGTACCTAAATAATCTAAATATTTTATTTCTAATATATTAGTAATAACAACAGGATTCATTCCTTCATTTATTTTATTAACAGCTATATTAAATAAATTAAATACATCACTTCTTTTATTTTGTTTCATAACTTGAGATGCAAGTTCTGATATATACATAAAATAACTTGATGCTTTTAAATCTTTTTTTATATTATCAAAGTTATTAATAATAGTTCCTTCTTTTAAAGTAGATAATCCTTTTTCTTTATAATATATTACATACTCTGCGTATACTAACTTTTGAGAAATAAGTCTTAAGTTACTTTTTAAATTCTTACATCCCTTTGAAATTACTCCTACTATTCCATCTTCCGTAAAAATATTTAATATCTTAGAGTTTTCTTTATAATCTGTTGCTTGAATAACATATCCTTTTATTGTTTTTAACATAAACCCTCCAAATAAAAGAGAGATTATTACTAATCTCCCAATCCTAAATTATCATTTAAGAAACTTTCTTTGTTTCTCCAATTCTTAATTGTCTTAACATATAATTCTAGGTAAACTGGTTTCTTATACATCTTTTCAATATCTCTTCTAGCTTGTATACCAATTTCTTTTAACATACTACCTTGTTTACCAATTATTATTTTCTTAAGGGAGTCCCTAGAAACAACTATATCTACTTGTGCTTCTATTAAAGAAGCTTTTTCATTATAACTTTCAAGAACACATGTAATTGAATGAGGAACTTCATCATTAGTTAAATTAAGTATCTTTTCTCTTACTAGTTCTGTTACCATGAACTTAGGATCATTACTACTTACTACATCATCATCATAGTATTTAACTAAATCTCCTAAGTAATTCTTAGTTATATTAATAAGTTCATCTATATTAATATGTTTAAGCGCGGAAACAGGAATAATTTCTTGGAAATCATATAAATCTTTATATTTAGTAATAGCTTTAAATATACCTTCTTTAGTAAGTTTATCTATCTTATTTAAAACTAGAATAACAGGAGTATCAGTTTTCTTTAATGTTTCAAGAATAAATTTATCTCCCTTACCAAGTCCTCCGGCAGCATCAACTACAAATAGTATTGCATCAATATCATCAAGAGAATCATATGATTCTTTATTTAACTTCTTAGCAAGTCTATCTCCAGCTTTAGCAATACCAGGAGTATCAACAAATACTATTTGAAAGTCATCACCATGATAAACTCCTTGGATGGTATTTCTAGTAGTACCTGCAACATCAGATACTATAGCTATCTTTTCATTAACTATTGCATTAATCAAAGTGCTCTTACCAGTATTAGGTCTTCCTACGATACTTACAAATCCACTTCTCATAATATCACTTCCTTATTTATTCTATTGTTATTATTATATCACGAAATAATGTTTAAATCATTTAATATTTCATCTTGTTTTCCAAAATGAATCTTTTCATCTTCCTCACTTCTTGTGTGATCATATCCAAGTAAATGAAGAAGCCCATGACAAACTAAAAAACTAAGTTCTCTTTTTTCAGAATGTCCATATTCTTTTGCTTGTGCTTTCATCTTAGGAATACTTACAAATATATCTCCTAATTCTCTTACTTCAGTTTTAATTTTATCATTATCTTCTAAAGCAAAAGATAAGACATCTGTAGTTCTATCTATTCCACGATATTCTTTATTCATTTCATGCATCTTTTCATCATCAATAAATATAACATCAAAATATGCATTTTTAACATTTTCTTTTTCAAGTGTATGATTAATAACGTCATTTAAATAATCATATTCAAAATCAACACCAAACTCATCAATAATATCAAATTTATTCATATAAAACCTCCTATTTAATTGCAAAATATACAAATAAGCATATCACTATTGCTACTACTAGAAATAAGAATGCTTTTACAGTATTAGTAATAAAGTTATCTTCCCTAAATATCTTTTTCATTATAACGAATGTTATAAAACCAAGTAATCCACCAAGGGAATTTAATATAATATCATCTATATCAAAAGATCTACCTATAAACATTTGAATAAATTCAATTGAACTGCTCATTAAAACAGTAAATCCAAATGATATAAACACATTCATTCTTTTAGTAAACATATAAATAATATCTGTAATAATATATCCAAATGGAGCAAATACTACAATATTACCAACTACATTTCTCCAGAATAATGGAGCTGCTATATCATAACGCAAAATCTCTTTAAAAGGAATAAAATTATTATATCCATAACTACCATAATCAGTAGTTGTAACTAATTGAAACAAAACAAATAAATATAGAATATATACTAGTAATTTTGTTTCTTTATAAAAACTTATTTTACTTTTAGTATAAGTAGCAATTACTACACGTAAAAGAATTGCTACTACCGTAAATAAAAACACCATAGGAATAATATTATTGATAATATCAAAAGTCTTATTAGGTATCATTTAATCATTCCTTTCAAATATATTATACTAAAAACTAGACTAATAATAAATAAAAGAGCAATAATAATTGCTCTTAATTTAATTTTGATTTAACAATACTAGATGCTTTAGACATATCAATAACACTGCCATATTTACTAGTAAGTTCTTTCATTACCTTACCCATGTCTTTAATAGTTTCAGCACCAACTTCTGCTATTATTTCATCAACATGTTTAGATAATTCTTCATCACTCATCTCTTCAGGTAAATAAACAGATAATATTTCTACTTCTTTCTTTAACTCTTCTACAGTATCAACTTTTCCATACTTAGTATATTCTTCAATAGAACTATTTCTTTTCTTAACTTCTCTTTTAATTACTGCAAGTACTTGATCATCAGTTAATCCAGATCCATTTCCACCTAAATTAATTTCTTCATTCATTAAAGCACTCTTAAGCATTTTTATTACATTAAGTTTAAACTTATCTCCTGCTTTCATAGCAGCTACTAAATCTTTTTTTACTGTCTCGTACATATTACTTATCTCCTTCTATAAATTTCTTCCCAGTTCTTAAACAATAATTAAATATTAATAAACTAAATGTTATTAATGCATACATAGCTGGGAAAATATATGTATTTATTCTATCAACAAAATGTGGACATGTTAAGTTAATTTGAAAATTAAATATCAAATTTATAAAAAACATAGCCATGGTAGAACCAATTAATACGTTTACTATTTTAATAGACTTATTAGTAAATGGATTCTTTAGATTATCAAAATCTAAGAAGAATGCAAATGCTATTAAAATAATAGATGCAATAGCATATTGTAAAGCATTCTTAGCATAACAAAGTATACTAAAAACGACATATTCACGTGGCTCTTTAATAATTTGTTCAGAAAGTTCAGTAGAATTAAAATAATTACTAAACATAAACATAGTATCATAGTCAGCATAATGAGCTAAATATTCTCCATTTACATTTCTATTTAATAAACCTATTTTATTAAATGAATAAACTGTAGATATTAAACACATTAAAACAGTTGCTATAACACCAATATAAATAATAACTCTAGATATTAAACTAACTTGTTTAATAGAAAAAGGTATTTTCTTTCTACTACCACGATTAGCCATATAAACCACATCCTCATAATTAATTCTAACACTAGTATTATTATTTTGAAATAATTACGAGAATAAAAAAACTAGAATTGCTTCTAGTTTTATCTTCTTTTATCTCTTTTACGTGAATTTTTGATATTTTCTTTCTTTTCTTCACGTCTCTTAACGCCTGGTTTAGTGTATTCTTTGTGTTTCTTTAGTTCAGAAGGGACACCACTCTTAGCAACTTTCATTTTGAATCTTCTTAAAGCTCCATTTAAGTCACCATTTTTAACTTCTACTTTTGTCATTACAACTTCCCTCCTTCCAATAACCAATGATATTATAATACAACTTATTCACCCATGCAAGTACTTTTTTGCACATAAAAGACGAGAATTACTCGTCTTTATCCTCGTCTTCTTCGTCATCTTCATCTTCAAGATCACTTAATTCATCACTAAAGTCATATGTTTTAGTATTCATTAGATCTTCAAGAGCTTCATCTACATCTACGACTTCACTTTTATCTACGTGTTCTTCTTTTTCTTCTTCTTTTTCATCTTCAATAATAGAACTTTCAAAGATATAATCATCATCTAAAAGTGAATTAGCTTCATTCTTTGATAGTTTATCTTCTTCTTTTATTTCAGTATCTTCTTCAACTTCTTCATCTTCTTCAGAGTCACTATCATCTTCGTTATAATATTCGTCATAATACTTTTCTTCTAATTTTTTATAACGATCTTTCTTAGCTTTCTTTTCAGCCTTTTTCTTAATTTTCTGTTCTTTCTTTAATTCTTCTTTTTTAGGATCTTTCTTTCTAAATAGAAGAATACCAGATACAACAATAATAATTACAGCAACTACAATAATAACAATAACTATAATAGTTTTGTTGTCTTTTTTCTCTTTTCCTTCTTCTTCCTCTTCACCAGTTATAACATTACCATCTTTATCAAATTTAATCTTACCAGATTTGATATCTTCCCAAATAGTTGGATAGGCTTTCTCAAATTCATCTTCATCCATCTTTTGTTCTTTTTCATTAGCGTCAATAAATGTAATAGATTTATCTTTATATTTTTTAACAATAATAGCATCATCTGGAAGTCTTACAACAGTTAAATTGTAAGTAGTTGTATTATCTTTATTAACACTAGTAATTTCAATAGTAATTTTATTTTCACCAGTTACTAATGCTTCAGCACCATTAATAACAATTTCAGCATCTTCATCTTCAGCTTTATATTCAATATAATCAATTAACTTTTCAACTGAATTAGGAACACTTATAGTGTAATCTAACTTATCACTCTTAAATTGAGGATCTAATTGATAATCTCCAACAGATAAACTTTCTAATTTAGAAGAATTATATTTAGTTTCACCTCTTATAATTCTAAAAGTATAAGTATCTTTGTTAGAGCCATCTTCACTTGTAATATTTAACGATAATTTATTATCACCTTTTTGAAGATTATTAGCTTTAACAGAAGTTGAACCTCTTGAAATATCAATCTTATCATCACCTGATGCAGTAAGAACACAATTATCACATGTATAATTAAAAGTAACTGAAATAATAGTATCTCTTATATCATAAATAGTGTAATCATATGTATCAGCATTAAAAGCAGGATACATTTTTCCTTGACTAACACTTAGTGAAGATAATTTAGAACTAGTTTTTAGTGTTTGTTTCGATTGAACGTTAGCTCTAGTAGTAGCTTTAGCTCCACCTAATCCTTCAACAGTTGCTGTAACACCATTATAGTTACTAAAATCGTTATTTGTTAAAATAAGTTTACCAATAACTTTAGTTTCTCCAGCAGGGAATGCCTCATGTAAAGCACCATCTGCTAATGCAGCATTCATATATGATATTGAACAAACAACATTATTAACACTTGTACTACATACAAGATTAATACGTGTATTTTGAGGTATACCTGGATCAGCCTTTAAACTAATAGGTATTTCTGTAACACCTGGTGATTGACTTGCTTCGCCAAAACTAAGTGTATGTGCATTAACAACACTTGGTAACAATACTATACAACTTAATAAACAAATAAATAATTTTAATTTTTTAATCATAAATTTAATCATTCCTTTATTCTGGATAAATTATAGCATCAGTTTTTTTAAAACTCAATATAGCTACATTATTTTGACTAGTATCTCATTCATGACATATATCTTATCTTCAGGTATAGATAAATATCCTTTTTTATATACTAGTAAACCATCTTTAATGGCTTTTTCTATCTCAGGATAGATGTCTTGAATATTCTCTCCATACTTATCATAGAACTCATCAACATTTATTCCTTTTAGTTTTCTTAAACCAAGCATAAGTTCATTATCCATCATATCATTATAAGAAAGCATATTATTCTCTTCTCTATACTTTCCTTCATTATAAAGTTTTAAACTAGCAGTATTCTTATATCTAAAACCTGCTTTATAACCACTGGCACCTAAACCATAACCATAGTATTCTCCATTATCCCAGTAGTTAAGATTATGACGAGATTCAAATCCTTCTTTGGCAAAATTAGATACCTCATAATGATTGTATCCGTTTTTCTTTAATATCTTACATATAGTTTGATACATCTTTTCATCTAACTCAGGTGTAACATATTCACATCCATTTATACCAAGTTTAGTATGATCTTCAATCATTAAACTATACGTACTTATATGAGCAGGATTTAGTTTTAAAAACAATTGTAAGTCTTTCTTTAAAATAGATAACTTTTCTCCTGGTAAAGCATACATTAAATCAATATTAATATTATCTATGCCACGATTCCTAATAAGTTCAAATTTATGTTTTAAATCTTTAAAATCTGCTTCTCTTTCAAGTAATTTTAAGTTATCAATATCAAATGATTCAACACCAATACTAATTCTATTAACTCCAGCTTGAACTATATCATCTAAGAATTCTTCAGTAATATCTCTTGGATTACATTCAATAGTATACTCACAATCAGCATCTTTAATAAATATTTCAAGTATTTGAAATAATCTAATTCTTTCTCTTCTATTTAAACAAGAAGGTGTACCTCCACCTATATAAATTGTTTTAACTCTTTCTCCATCATAACTATCAAGTATTTCTTTTTGTAAGTTTTCTAAATAATCATCAACAAAAGGTTCAAAGTGTAATAACTTAGTAAAATCACAATAAGAACAGATATGTGTACAAAATGGAATATGAATATAAACTGATTGCATTTAAATCACCTTTTCAATAAAATTATAATATTTTACATATTAAAATACAAATAAAAATAGAAGATTACTCTTCTATTTAATATCAATTGAATATATTTTCATAATGATACCTGAACCATTTAGTTCTTTTTCTTCTTGAAGAACGCCACCATTATTTTCAATTAGTTTAATTCCACCAACTGACTCTTGAGGACAAGAAATGATTATTTTAATAATACCTATTTCCTTACATTTTCTAATAGCTGCTTTTAAAATATAGTCTCCATATCCTTTTTTTCTATCATTTGGTCTTACGTTTAAATAAACTTGACCAACTTTGTCTAAATTAAGATTCTTTCTCTTAATTGTTAAATAACCTATTAAACGAGCACCATCATAAACAAAGAATGTAGATGTAGGTATTTCTCCATCATTTAAAGGAGAACCTATGTTAAGTCTAATAGTATTATCAAGCCATGTTTTATAATCCATATCTTTTAAATATCCAAGTGGTGTTGCATCTGCATAGAACTTTCTTGCTTCATTAACAAACTCATTCCATGCTGCTTGATCAGTTATACTTGGAAATTTAACTAACATCTTTGAAGTTTCACCCATTTTAATCACCATATTCATTATACATATTTATTAAGGTTAATTTCAAGAGAACTACTTATTTTTGACTAATCTATAACCTTTTTCTAATCTTTTTACAAATTCCTCCGGTAAATATTTGTTAGCATCACGAATAAGAGAATCAGGTATACCAAATAAACCCTCAGCAATAGAACCAGCAATTGCTGCATTAGTATCCGTGTCTCCTCCCATACTAATAGTTTTTAATATTGCTTCTTCAAAATCACTTGAAGTAAGAACTGCATGTATTACATTAGGTAGAGTCTCCTTACAAGTAGTATTAAATTTCTTGAAAGGTATATATTTAAAATCATTAGATAAACTTAAAAGTTTTTCTCTATCTTCAGGTGTTTTAGTTTTTCTTATAAAGTCTGCAAGACATAATGCGTATCCTCTTGCTTCATCCGAGTTATGACTAGTATTAACAGAATCATATAAATGCATATACATAACTAAAGTATTATCAATAATCATAGGAATTGGCGATAATCTCATAAGTGCACCATTACCTGTACTGTTTCCGTACTTTTCCCCTTCCGCCCATTTAGAGAATCCTGGAGAAAAAGCACTTTTAAAATAAGGCTTAAAATCAGGTTTATAATTTTTAAACTCTTGATAATATTTCTTATACATTTCAGCATATGGTTTGTTTTCTAAAATAGCATCAAGCGTTGCAATAGTAAGAATTGTATCATCGGAAAAAAATGAATCATTTTCAAGTATTTTTCTAGGGCTTATTTCTCTTGTGTTTTTAGTTTGATCATATTCATAAATAGAACCTGCTAAGTCTCCAATTATTGCACCATACATATTTATCACCTCACTTTTTATTATAACAAAAAAGAATAGTAAAAATTACTATTCTCTTGAATAATCACATGAAGAACATTTAATATCTCCATCATGTTCAACTAATACTTCACCACATATAGGACAATTTTCCCCAATTGGTTTATCCCAATAAGCTGCCTTACACTTTGGAAAGTTTGAACAACCATAAAAAACTTTATTTCTTCTAGTTAAACGTTCTATAATCATTCCGTCTTTACATTTACTACACTTACAAACTTCTTTAACTTCTTTTTCTTCTTTTTCTTCTTGTTTTATATATTTACAAGTTGGATAGTTTGAACAAGCTTCAAATTTACCATATCTACTCTTACGAATAACCATAGGGCTACCACACTTAGGACATACCTCACCAGTTTCCTCAGGTGCTTTCTTTTGCATTTCTTTTAAAGCTTTTTCAAGAAGAGGTTCAAATCTATCATAGAAGTTTCTTAATACACTCACATTATTAAGTTTATTATCTGCTATTTCATCTAATTCAGTTTCCATCTCAGCAGTATAAGTAACATTAATAATACTTGAGAAGAATTCTTGAAGTTTATCTGTAACTTCAATACCAACTTCAGTCGGTATAAACCTCTTATCTTTTACAGATACATAATCTCTATCTTTAATTGTTTTCATTGTTTGAGCATAAGTAGATGGTCTACCAATACCAAGTTTTTCCATTTCTTCAATTAAAGTTGCTTCTGTATATCTAGCAGGAGGTTTAGTAAACTTTTGACTTGCCTCAACATCACGAGTAAGAAGCACTTCACCAGTTTTTAAGTCAGGTAATACTTTTTCATCACTATTCATGAAGTCTCTATAAACTTTTAAGAAACCATCAAATGTTTCAATAGTACCACTTGTCTTAAATCCATATCCATTATTAATTAAGTTAATAGTAGTAGTTAAAGTCTCACCTGGTGCCATTAAAGAAGCTAAAGCACGTGCATATATAATTGAATAAACTTTATATTCATCGTCGCTTAAATATCTTTTAACACTATCTGGTGTTCTTAAAACAGAAGTTGGTCTTATAGCTTCATGTGCATCTTGTACATTTTCTTTTTTCTTAGAAGTCTTAACTCCTCCTAAGTATTCTTTACCAAACTCTTTTTCGATATAATCAAATGCTTCATTAATAAATAAGTTAGATAATCTTGTTGAATCAGTTCTCATGTAAGTAATTAAACCAACAGAACCACTTCCAATATCTATACCTTCATAAAGTTTTTGAGCAATGCTCATTACTTTGCCTGAATTAAATCCATATTTATTAAAACATGCTTGTTGAAGAGTAGATGTAATAAAAGGCATAAGAGAATTTCTCTTCTTACTCTTTTTATCAATTGAATCAACTTTATATTCTTCTCCAAGTTCAGCAAGTACTTTATCTACTTCTTCCTTTTTATGAAGTTCTAGTCTTTTACCATTCTTGCTAGCAAGTTCAGAATCAATATTAGAAAAGTGAGCAGTTACTTCCCAATATTCTTCAGGAATAAAGGCCTCAATTTCTCTTTCTTTATCTACAACTAATTTTAAAGCTACAGATTGAACTCTACCTGCAGAACTTCCTTCTGTTTTACTTCTCATTAACTTAGATAATCTAAAACCTATTATTCTATCTAGTATTCTTCTTGTTTCTTGCGATTTAACTAAATCCATATCTATTTTACGAGAATGATTAAATGCCTCTAAAACAGCTGGTTTAGTAATTTCATTAAAAACTATTCTTTCATAGTTATTATCTTTAATACCTAAAGCATCAAATAGATGCCATGATATTGCTTCTCCTTCTCGGTCTGGGTCGGTTGCAAGATAAACATATTCACTTTCTTTTATATCTTTCTTTAATTCTTTTATATCTTTATTTTTACCTTTAATAACAACATAATTAGGTTCAAAGTTATTATCAACATCAACACCTAATCCAAATTTACCTGATGTAGCTAAATCTCTAATATGTCCTTTAGAAGATACAACTTTAAAGTCACTTCCAAGATAAGCACCTATTGTATGTGTTTTAGCTGGAGATTCCACAATTACTAACTTCATATCTATTTCCTCTCTTCATAAAATAAAATTCAAGAGAAATTATAAAGTAATAAATTAGATATTGTCAACTTATTCTTTATTTTTTCTCTTGAAATAATTTTTTACTCGTTACTATTTTGATTTTCTGTAGTAGTAACTTCTTCTTTAACTTTATATTTTTCTAAACCTTCACCAAGATATTTAAAATAGTTATTTGTAATAGCTGATCCACTCATAGATTGTCTAGTAGATATTTCTTTATTAATGCCTGCGATAACAGCAGCATCATAACGTTGTTCACCATAATAAGTCATCTTATTAGTTGGAGCATAGTACATTCCTACTTCATCAACCCATGACTTATCGCTAAAGTAAGCACGTGATATATGTGATTCACTAAAGATATCAGTACCTAAGTAAAGTCTTGGATCATATTCAACATCAAACATATTAAGAAGTGTTGGTAATAAATCAATAATAGTTGTATATGATTTAACTTGAATTGGTTTAGTAGCAGCATTATAAATTATTAATGGTGTTCTATCAATATTAGCATTAGTTGTACTACCAAGAGTAACTTTATAACCTGCATTATTAGCATTTAAATACTCATTAATTTCATTTTGAGTAAGCCCATATGGATAATGATCTCCAAATAAAGCAATAACAGTATTATCTAATTCACCTTCATCTTTAAGTTCTTTTAATAACTCAGCTAAGGCTTCATCAAATACTTGAAGTTTAGATAAATATCTAGCAAGTCTACTGCTATATCCTTTGTTTCTATATTTTTCATAATATCTATCACTACAAGTTTGAGGATCTATATATGATTGATGAGGTGTAACTGTTGCAAAGTAAACCATAAATGGAGTCTTGTCCATATAATATGGTTTAGCTAGTTTATACATCTCAGCATCATCTGCTTCTGTATAACTTGTTGAGTAATTTACTCCTAAATCTTGAGCTCCATAATAATTCATTGCACCCATATTAGGTAATATTCTACTTCTCATATAGAATTTTTGAGTATAATCATGGAAACCTGCTGTAGTATATCCTGCTCTATTAAATACATTAAATGAAGCTTGAGGATACTTATTATAAGAATAAGCATTAGTTGTACAAGTATTATTAATTGACCATAAAGAAGTTAATACAGTCATTTCATTATTACCTGTAGAACAGTTGTTTCTAGGACTAAAATTATTTCTAAAACTAATTCCTTCATTGTACATCTTATACATTGTTGGAAAATCTTCTTTATTCATAATAGAAATTTCATTAACTGATTCCATTAATATAATTATTAAATTTTTACCCTTAAAAATACCAGTCATATCATTCTTTTGAGTAATTTCTCTATTTTTAAAGTAATTATTTAAAGTATTTAAAGTATCATTTGATGTATTTGCAATTAAAGCGTCCCACGCTCTGTCATCAATAGTTCTCTTATAGTCAACTGGAACGTTTTCTTCTTCTTTATCTTTTTTATCAGCATTTCCTCTTGCTTCCATCTTTAAAATATAATTTGAATCAATTCCTGTATATTGATTAACTATATCACTGAAGCAATATACAACTACACCAAAGTTATTTACAACTAAATTAGAGTTCTCAGGATATAAAAGTAATGCAATGTTTGAGTCAGCTTGTAATTCACTTTTGAATTTATCTGATTTAACAGTATAGTAATATAAGAAATTTAAACCAACTAAAATAATTAAAGCCACAATAAATATATATATCTTTTGACCAACATTAAATTTAAATGATCTTCTTCTTTTACTAATAAACTTATCTAAAAATATATAAAGTACTATAAAAGCAATACCTAATAGTAAAAAGCTTACTTTTTCTATATTTAAACTTCTAAGTACATCCTTAACGTACTCTCCTACTTTAGTACCTTGATCAGCATTTCCAATTCCCATGAAAAAACCAATCATTTTATATAAAATATGTTCAACTAATATATAAATAGTAACAATTCCCATTACTATAGAGTTAACAACCCTTTGAATATTTCTTTTAAATATACCAGCAATTCCGTTTATAAATAAAGAAATAACAAAAGAACTTAAAAGTATTCTTACAGTAGAAAAATTAAATACACCAGTATTACAAACTATCTTTAAAAGTACTTCTTCTAAAAAAATAAATAATGTTAAAAAGAAAGTACCAAATACTACCTTATTAGTAATAAAGTTATAAATAGCTAAAACCCAAGTTGGAGTTTGAGCATATTTTTCTTTAACTGTTTCTTTTAAATTTTTATCTTTTTCAAGTTTTTCGTTTTTCTTTTCTTGTTTCTTTATTTTTTTCTCTTCTTTTTTATTCTTCACGATTGTCACATCCCTCATTAATAATTTCACTAATTGGAGAAAAAGTAAACCTATAAAAAGGTTTTACCCCATATTTCTTTACAGCTTCTATATGATCTTTTGTAGGGTATCCTTTGTGTTTTCCAAAACCATACTCTGGATACTCTTTATCAAGTTCATACATCATCCTATCTCTTGTAACTTTAGCAATAACTGAAGCTGCCGCAATTGATTCTGACTTATAATCTCCCTTTACAATAGATAAATAAGGCATACTTAAATCAGGTAAATCCATAGCATCAGAAAGAACTACATCAGGTGTTATATCAAGTTTACTTATTGCTTGATACATAGCTTCTCTTGCAGCTTCCAAGATATTTATTTCATCTATTCTTTTATTATCAACAATACCTATTGCATAGTGAACATCTTCATTTGTTGTAAGTATATCAAAATATTTATCTCTTTTTTTCTCAGTTAACTTCTTTGAATCTGTTAATCCTTCTAAATGAAAATCATCAGGTAAAATACATGCACATGTTACAACTGGGCCACATAAAGGACCACGACCTACTTCATCAACACCACATATTATAGTCTTTCCTTGATTAATAAAATGACGTTCATATCTATAGTTATCAGTTTCTGCAAGCATTAAGTCTAATTTTTCAATTATTTTTTTATCAGCTTTAGAATTAACACTTTCCTTTAACTTTAAAAACGATTCAATATCTTTATATCGATCTAAAAAATAATTTATATTGTTTTCAAATTCTTTTATTTCCATAAAAAAATTATAACATAAATACCCTAAATTTTAATTATTATTTCAAAAGAAAATGAATGTATATACATTCATTTATTCTCAAAACCAAAGTATGCTGGATTCTGATATTTACAAGATCCATCTTCATTATAATTATCATCGTAGTGTGTAGTATGAGCTAGTATACTAAATTTATTTCCACTTGCATCCTTGCCACCATTAACAATATACTTTTCTCCACCGCACATATTTAAAGATTCATTTTGAGCATAAAATTCTTTTATATTTATATTTTTAAATAAAGCTTGTGCTTCTGCTGGTAAAGATGAAAAAGAAATTATATCACTTTCTTTTATTTCTTTATCAAGATAACCATTGAATATAAATTCATCATTATAAAGGAAAACGATATCTCTATCATCTTTAGAGTAGTCATCACTCCAACACCAACCTTCAGAATTATCAGCACAAAAAACATGCATATACATACCTTTATAAGTACCAATGTTTTCTAAGTCTAAATCAGTAGTAATGTCATAAACATACTCAATAGCAAAAAAATCAGGACTTTCTTCCGTATCTGAATCAATTAAGAATTGTGCTTGACCTCTAGTAGCAACTTTTTGTACGAATGCCATAAATGATTTTTTCTTTGCTACATCTATTGTAGATAACACAGATGTTGTTGCAAGAACCATTATTATACCAAGTACAACAATTACGGCTAACACTTCAACTAAAGTAAAACCTATTCTATGTTTTTTCTTTAATTTTTTAATTTTTTTATTAAATTTAACTAATTCTTTCTTCATATAAACTTACCTCATCTTAAATCAATAATAACATGTTTTTGGGTAAATAAAAATAATACAACAAAAAAACACAAAGTAATTGTGTTTTTAAATTCTATCAAATGTAACTTCTTTTATATTTTCGTTTCTAATATCATTGATAACCATAGTAGACACTCTATTATAATCTACTTCTCCACCACGTATAATACATCCTAACTTTTTACCAATAATATCATACATAGTACCAATATCATCATTATCAAAATAATCTATACCATATCTACTACTTAACTTACTTGGATAATACTTACTAAGCTTATTAAGAATATGACATGCTACATGATCATTATCAAATACTTCTGTTTTAATAGCACTCATAGAAGCTAAATTACAAGATACTTCATCACTTTCAAACTTAGGCCATAAAATACCAGGAGTATCAAGTAGTAATAAATTAGCCTTTGTTTTAAGCCACACAAGGTTTTTAGTTACACCTGGCAAATTTCCTACACCAGCAACCTTTTTACCGGCTAAGCGATTAATAAATGTAGATTTACCTACATTTGGTATACCTACTACTAATGCTTTTAATTCTTTATCTTTTAAACCTTTTTCATTTCTTTTTAAATTTACTTTTTCAGCAACTTGTTTAACAGCAGCAAGAATAAATTTCAAATCATCATTAGTATTTAAATTTACAAGTACTACTTTTATACCTTCATCTTCATACTTTTTAATCCACTTTTTAGTTTCTTCTAAATCACATAAATCCTTCTTAGTCATTATCATGATTCTGTCTTTATTCTTAACTATATTATCTATATCTTCTATTCTAGAAGAATCAGGTATTCTAGCATCTACAACTTCAAAAACTAAATCAATAAGAGGAAGGACTTCGCTTATCTCTCTTTTAGTTTTGGCCATATGACCAGGATACCAGTTTATATTAGTTTTATTTTCATTCATTTGGATCAACTCCTTTAAATCTATAATTAATTATAACATAAAAAGTAGGATTTCTCCTACTCGTCAGTTTGTAATATCTTAATCTTACGATGTTGTTGCTATACCAAAATCTACATATATGTATTGATTATTTACTTGTTTAACTATTCTATAACTTCCTAATGGTAATTCTCCATATAATTTTTTCCAATCAATAACAAATTTAACTTCATTGTTTTTATCAACTTCATATCCTAAATCGTTAAATCCATAATTTCCAATTTTAGTTTCTAGTGCAAACCATTCTCCATTATCTTCCTTTTCTATTCTATACCATTCTCCATAAACATAAGGTTTTTTATTTGTATCTTTTATTGTTATAGTAGCTCCAGTTAGTGAAATATCTGAAATACTTATACTTACATTTTCTACATTAGTTATTTCTCTTTTATTATAATATTCACATTTTTTAGATAATAAAGAACATTTGACATATTCCCCATCTTTTACTGAATCGTTCACTTTAACGGCAGATTTCAAATAGATATAGTTATTATCAACTTCATCAATAGTTATATGTAACTGACTTATATTAGGAGTATTACTATAATCTAATTCTAATACCTCTTTATCTACTTTTTTGTTATGACTTGTATATTTTATAATATTTCCTTTTTCGCCAATACAATGAATGTATGCAACATTATCTTTAATGTAAGAACTTTTACCATTGTTGTTACACATCTCATTCTGTTCAATATACTCTTTTATTATATCTTCATCTGATTTTTCATTTTTGGGAATAATTATTATAAGAACGAATAAAACTGCTACAAGTATTATCCCAACACCAATCCAAGTTTTTTTATTCAAAATAATCACTTCCTTGATAGTATTATACCATATCTTTTAATACTTAATTACATCGTAAGATTACCATTTTCCGTACACTCAGTAAAAGTAAAAAGCCCTTATTATATAAAGGGGTTAGTTAAATCATGCTCAAGCAGTTTATATTAGTTTTACTTTCATTATTCATGTAAATTACCTACTTGTTCATTACTTCTTTTAATCTATTT
>DJYF01000005.1 GCA_002450035.1 Caryophanales bacterium UBA6985
AAAAGATATTTTTTATGATAGATTAAACGAATTATATCCAAATAATAGCACCCTTCTTAAGAAGCATATTAAGACTGTAACAATTACATAGTTAAAAAAGAAAAAATTAGCTGTTTAGGGAACTATTAGTACTTAGAATTATACATCTCACCAATTGACAATTACTTTAAATTCTTCTTTTGATTTAAATAATTATTCAATAAATTAGAATTTTTGTACATTAATAGATAGTGTATATAGTAATACTAATGAAACTTTAACTATTACAGTAGAATTAACTTAGAATGATGCTGATTCTAGTAGAATAGCTACAGTTACAATAGCAACTAAGGATGGATAGAGTGTATTTTTTAATATAACTCAAAATGCAAATCCTAACGTTTAATTTTAAAAAATTTAAAATTTTGAAAATATAAATTTTTAAATAAATTTAATTAAATTTTAATTTTAGAATTATTTTATAATTTTTAACTATAAATACTATGGCAATAGGAATTAATGATTTAGATGATGATGATTTTGGGATGGGATTTGAACCTTCTGAGCCAAACGACAAAAATGATGATAATCCTCAATATTAGGTGTAGGATTCTAACAAAAGTTAGGACTCAGAAGATAATTTTCTATCAGATTTTTTAAAAACTAGGGGAATAGATGACATTTCTAAGATTAAATTTGAAGATGAATCCGGAAATATTGAAGAAAAAGATTGGAATAATCTTAGTAAAGAAGAAAAATTTAATATTTTAAATACCCCTTTAGAAACACAAGATAATAATTAGATAGATTTAAGTGATGAAGAAATTCAATTACTTAATACTATTAGACAAAGCAATTTGACTCCTTAGCAATACATTGAACAATTCTAGCCTGATTAGGAGCCTCAATATAAGATTGATGATTTATCAGATGATGAAATTTATTTATTAGATCTTGAATCTAGAGTTGGCGAATTAACTGATGATATTGCTGCACAGGCATTAGCTAATGCTAAATAGGATGAGGAGTTATATAAAAAGCAAGTAGAAGGAATTCGAAAAGAATATAAAGAAAGAGAAGATTTTTAGTTACAATAGTAGGAAGCTGAAATACAGGATGAACAACAAAGAGCTTATGAAGAGTTTCAGAACACTGTAATTCAATCTATAGATAATTTCAATACTATTGGTAACTTAGACTTAAATTTTAGTGATGCAGACAAAGAAGAATTAGCATCATTTATGTTGTCAAGAGATGAGGCTGGAAATAATTACTTATGGCAAGCTTTGCAAGATCCAGAAACTTTAGTTAAAGCAGCTTGGTTTATTCTTAATGGGGATGAAGCTTTAAATAACATTTCAGATTATTTTGTAAATTAGATAAAATTGGTTTCATAGAATCAATACAAGAAAGGTTTTGAAGAAGGAAAATCTGGAAAAAATCCTACTAGACCTCAAGTAGTTATTTCTGATAAACAAAACAAACATCGTCAATATAATAGTATAAACGATTTAGACGATGATGATTAATAAGTAAAATATGAAAATAGCCTCATTTACTTCTAATATCCCTACAATGGACGATACTCGTACATATGAGGATTTCTATAAATACCTCGGAGTAAAACCTAATCGTTTGGGAGTTGTTTCAAGGATGTATGATGATTTAACAGCATCCTTCCTTACCGAATCTTTAAAGAACATCTTCTATCAAGATGCTAAAGGTAGTGGTAATAAATATCAATCTATTAATTCCTTAATGTATGAATGGGAATTAGAAACAAATTACATTAAGAGAATTGAATTTGCAGCTGTTCCAGAAGGTGATGGTGCTGGTGGCACTGAAATTAAAATGGCCTTCCGTGAAAGATATTATGCAAAATATGATAACTTTAAAATCGAAAATTCTGGACAATAGTGTTTTGTAGTTTCTGGTCCTATTAGACGTGCTGATAATTATTGGGAATATTGTGTAAGACTTGTTGATAATAACTATGATACTATTCTTGATGTATCTGCTTGTCAACCTGGTGATAAAACACGTTGGATTAGTAACTATATGCCTGAATTGCATGACGAGGGTTGCCTATACATGGCTCTCGTCCGCTTAGCTGCTTAAAATACTAAGTGTAAAATTAAATAAATATTCTTAATTGCTGGGACGCTAAGTTTAAATAAAAATATGCCAATCAGCAGCGAAGCCTAAGATAACATAAGCTCAATGAGAAATGCTTAGGAACGTTCATCGACTAGTCCGAACGGACGTAGGAGAAATAAACTCCGAAATGGAATAAATCTAAAATTTAAATATGGAAAAATTTATTGTATATCAAACAACTAATAAAGTTAATAATAAAATTTATGTAGGAGTCCATTGTACTATGAACCCAGATGGTTTTGATGGATATATAGGATGTGGTGTAAGAATTACACAACCTTGTACTTATATGAATCCTAAAACTCCTTTTCAATATGCTGTAAAAAAATACGGACCAAAGTCTTTTATAAGAACTACTTTAGCTATATTTGATACAGAAGAAGAAGCATTTGAATTAGAAGCTAAAATAGTAAATAAAGATTTTTTAAAAAGATCTGACGTATATAATTTAGTAGAAGGAGGAAAATTTCATATATCTCATAAAACTAAAGTTTATATGTATGATATGGAAGGAAATTTTGAAAAAGAATTTGATGGAATTCATGAAGCTGGAAGATATGTAAATCCTAATTATACAGGAGGAGGGCATATTGCAAGAGCTATAAAACAAGGATTTCAATATTTTGGACATCAATTTTCTTATGAAAAAATTGAAAAACTAAAAAATTTAAAACCTCACAGAAAAATGAGCACTGTAGAAAGACCCTATACTGGAGGTAAAGTTGGGAGATATGATGACAATGGAAATTTATTAGAAGTGTTTGATACTATGACAGACTGTGTAAAAGCAGGATATTCAAATGCAAAAAAAGTTGCATTAGGTCAGAGAAAATATTGTAAGGGTTTTATATTTAAATATTTAGATTAAGATATAGTCAGGCAATATGGAAACATATTGATTATGCATGTAAAGTGGCAATCTAATGTTGAAAGAATGCGTGGATATATTTCTACACACCGTGTAGATGCTTCTTATTCAGCTCTTTATGCCGCTCAAGAAGATGTATTTGTTAAAATTGCAGAAGGTAAAGATCAAGGTAGTATGACTGAAACCATTTATAGAATGGATACAGTAGAAAAGAACTTACTTGAAAACTTCCTTACTGCTAGAAACTAGGGTATGTTATTTAGTAAGGGTAATGTAGATCCAAAAACTGGAAAGCCTACTATTGTTGATCCCATCACTAACAGACCTATTTATATTTCAGATGGACTTATTCCTTAGGTAGAAGCATTTGCTAGTAAGTATGCTTACAATAAACTTACTATTGCAGTGCTCAAATCTGCAATAATGTCCTTGAATGAAAAGGCTCGTAAGCCTACTGGAAACCACTATTTGTTTATTTGTAGTGAAAAATTCTGGTATGATGTACAAGATTTACTTGATACTTATCTTGCGCAATACCACACTGATGGAACTTATCTTTGGTCTATGAAGGCTAATGATTATGTATCTGTAGGTGCTAAAGGATTTGATACTTATAATTGGGGTGGAAATTCTGTATCATTTAAAGTTGATAGAACTTTCTCTCGTGAGTGGGGATATGAAAAGGGTTATGCTTTAGCTCTTGACTTAACCGCTGATAAGACTTCTGCACAGCCTCCTTTGGCTATGTTCACTCTTAAAGGTGGTGACATGATTTCTAACAAGTATGTTGGAGTAGGTGGTCTTAACGGTTTAAGTTCTGGTGAAGTGGCTAGTCCTGTAGCAGGTTCTAAACTTATTTTGTGGGGTTATAGCTCTATTGCTTGCTTCAATCCTTACAGAAGCTACATTTTAAGAGAAATTTGATATTAATTTAATTTGATTTTTAGGAGATAGTGACTAGGCAACTACGAAAAAAGTACTTGCCTAGTCATAAAAAATAATATAATTTATGTTAATGAAATAATATGGCAGAAAAAAGAAAAGAAGTTGATCTATCTTAGAAAATAGTACTTAGAAGCGTTAGAGGAAAGGTAGGAAATATAGTAAAGATTCAACCTTGTAAAAATCCCAGCACAAGTGAATATGCAGATTGTGTAAAAAGAGTAGATTCCAATGGAGATATGATTCTTTCTGAAA
>DJYF01000010.1 GCA_002450035.1 Caryophanales bacterium UBA6985
CAGTTCATACAAATGCTGCAGAAAAGAGTAGCTGAAATGCTAAATATGATAAGCCATCAGGTGGAATTCCTTTAAATGATTTATCTTCTGGAGTTAAAGCTTCTCTAGCAAAAGCAGATGAGTCAATTTCTGCTTCATACTTAGGATCTAATAAATACATTAATACAAATGATTTTACAGATTATATTGTAGCTGGTGAGAATGTATTTATAGATCATGATAACTCTACAGGCATTAATACTATTAGTGCTAAAGATACCACATATATGGCAGGTAGAGGTATTCGTATTTCATCTGGTTCTGATGGTGGAGAAGATTCTCATAGTTCAGTGTTATATATCAGCACTAATAGTTCTAATCCAACGTGGACTGATATTGATACAACTTCAGAAGTTGGTCCAATGGATAATGAATTTCTTGCAGCTTTATTTAATGCTAAACAAGATAAGATAAGCGATGGTACTACAATTAGTGCTGATAGCGTTGTTGATACAAATTCAACACATAAATTTGTAACAACAGCTGAAAAGAATACATGGAATGCTAAGCAGAATGCAATTTCAGCCTCTAATAAGATAAGTGCTGATTATGTTGATGATACTTCAACAACTCATAAGTTTGTTTCTGCTTCTGAAAAAACAACTTGGAATGGCAAACAAGATAAAATTACTTCTACTAATTTATTATCTTATTCATTAGTTGAAGGTTTATCAACAGTTGCTCATTCAGGTTCTTATACTGACTTATCTGATAAGCCAACTCTTTCAACAGTTGCAGCAACAGGAGCTTATTCTGATTTGACTGGTAAACCAGCAATTAATAATGGTACATTAACAATTGGTGTCTCATTAGGTGCTCCAGAAGCTATTTCAACTGGTAATACATTTACAGCAAATCAAAGTGGAAATACAACATTAAATATTAAGATTCCTAATAACACAAATCAGTTAACTAATGGTGCTAATTTTCAGAGTTCAACTCAAGTATCATCTGCAATTAGTACACATAATTCAAGTTCAACTGCACATAGCGATATTCGTGGATTAATTACAGGTACTAATGGAGTTAATGCAAAGATTTCAGCTATTGAAGGTAAAATTCCATCTGCGGCAAGTACAACAAATCAATTAGCAGATAAAGAGTATGTTAATAGTTCTATTTCAACATCAACAGCTAGATTTATGAAAACTGTTACAGCTTCAGCTGATACAGAATCAGCTGCTCAAACTGCTTTAGGAACTATTACAGGAATGGATGATAATGATTATGCTTTTGTTCAATGTACAGATTCTGCTGGTAATACAAAGTATAAAAGATATAAATATAATGGGTCAGCTTGAGTTTATGAATATACTTTAAATAATAGTTCGTTTACAGCTGCACAGTGAAGCACTATTAACTCAGGTATTACATCTGCAATGCTTCCTTCTGGAGTTTCTTCAACAAATAAGTTAGCAACTGCAACTGATATTTCAACTCTTAATACAGCAATTAATGGAAAACAAGCTACTCTTGTTTCTGGTACAAATATTAAGACAATAAATACTTCAAGTATTTTAGGTAGTGGTAATTTGGATGTTGGTACAGTAAGAAGTGTTCAGATTTCAGCTACATCTCCAATTGTTTCAAGTAATTCTGCACAACAAACAGGTGCAACTGTAAGTACAACAATTACTCATGCTAAGTCGACAATAACTCCTCAGCAATATGGTCCAACTGCTGATGCTACATTAGCTCCTGGATCCTCAGTAAATGTTCCTAGTATAACATTTAATGATACAGGCCATGGTACAGCAGGTGCTAATAGAACTATAACAATTCCAGGTATAGCAACAGATAGAGGTTTAGCTGTAATAAGTGATAATCAGGTAGGAATTAAGACTGCACAAATAACAATACCCGCAGATGCTACTTGAACAGCTGCAGCTGGAACTGCTGGCCAGATTGGTTATTACTATACTTATTCTACAAATTCAAGCGGAGTTCTTGCACATATAACTTCTAATAGTCAACCAGTTTTAGATGTTGATATGTCAACTGTAGCGGATGCAGCTGCAATTGATGCTGTAAATGAAGCATGGAGTAAGATATATAGAGCTGTTACAGAAACAAGAGGAATAAGATTTTATTCTATAGAACCACTTACAACAGCATTAACAATTAACGTGAAAGGTTAATAGGTAATATAATATGGCAGATACTATAAAAACAGTAAATAAAACACGATTAAGTAATGGAGAAATAAGGTATTATGAAGATTCATTTGCCCGTGAAAACATTGCTGAATTAAATACTACAGTTAACGATATATCTGTCGAAGTTGATACAAAGCAAAATAAACTGATTGCTGGGGATAACATCTTGATTGAAGGGGATGTTATCTCCGCTTCAGCTACTTCAGATTATAACAAATTAGAAAATAAGCCTACTCTCAATGGAAAAGAGATTGTAGGAGATTTATCAACAAATGATTTAGATATTAAAACCTCAGAATTAATAAATGATGAGGGTTTTTTAGTAAGTGATAATATTACATCTGGTGATGGAATTAATGTTGAGACAGATTCTGAAGGAAATGTTGTAATTTCTAATACAAATTTCTCTGCCGTATGAGGAAATATTAGAGGAAATATAGATGATCAACAAGATCTTCAAAATGAATTTGCAACAAAACAACATGTTCTTACAGCAGGTGATTATATAACTATTGAAGATGATAGTGAAGGGAATACTGTCATTTCTACTCCTGGTGGAGATTATAATAAATTAGATAATAAACCAACTATTGATGGACATACAATTCAAGGTGATATGAGTGCCTCTGAATTGATTAACTTTGGCAGTATTGGTGTATCATCATTTATTAATGATGCTAAATATGTCACTGTTACAGGTCCAACTGATAGTTTACAAGCGCATAATCAAGATCAAGGAGCTCATGCTGATATTCGTCAGGCAATAAATACTGAAGTTGGTAATAGAGAATCAGCAGATAATAATTTACAAGAACAGATTGATGCATTATCAAGTTCATCAGATGTCATAGACATTTTAGGTTCATATGCAGAACTTCAAAGATATGACACATCTCATGTAAAAGAGAATGATATAATTAAAGTTATTCAAGATGAAACTAGAGAAAATGCTGTAGTTTATTATAGATGAGTGTTAGATTCAGATTCTGAAGGTAAT
>DJYF01000032.1 GCA_002450035.1 Caryophanales bacterium UBA6985
CTTTTATTTCTTTTTTATCATTAATAGGTTCAATACTCTCTAGTATCCAAGCATAACCAGTCCTATCTTTATTACCATATGCAATATTATTTAATGATTTTATTTTCTCATTTACTTCAGGAGTAATTTCTATACAATCAACAAGTGTTGCTTTAGCTATTATTCTGGATGTTGGATAATCTAAATCAAGAGAAGAGAATCTTTCTAATTCATTCTTTTCTATTGAAGAAGATGCATGAATATAAATAATACCACGATAATTAGTTTTCCAACTTCTAAATTCTATATGTTTAATATTTTCTCTTATAAGTGAGGCCCAAGGTTGTCTGATAGTTAATACTTTCATAATTATCCTCCCCTTTAATTATAATATTTTTATTACTCCTACTCCACTTATTTTTATATAGATGTTATAATTTACTTTAGAGATGATGATATGAAAGCTTTAATGTCTATTAATTGGAAATTTATGAATGTAATACCTCGTGAGTTAGTAGCTTTTATTAAGAATAATTCTAAATATTGCCAAGGTATTGAGATTAATGTTGATTATACTAAACCTAATGAAGTTAGTTACTTAAAAGAACTTGCTTTTATTTGTAAAAAAGAAGATTTTCATTTACAAATACATGCTAATAGTAGTCTTGATATAGATAAACAAATTGAATATATGCATATGTTAGAGAGTCTAAGTGATATGTTAGATTATAAGATAAATGTAGTATTTCATTCTTTATATGATGATATCGTAGAAGAAAGTATTCATAAGTCTATTGATTACTTAAATAAAGTACTTGATAACGTGGACAATAATAAACTTATAATTACTTTAGAGAATCTTAATTCATTACATAAAGAATATAGATTAAATAAACATGATATAACAGAGATTATACTTAATGATGATAGATTATACTTCACATATGATATTGGTCATGATTTAATTGAAAATGGTGGTATAACGGATATTGATGAATACTTAGTTAAAGAAATAGTTAATGTACATATTCATACATATAATTATGATAGTTTCTCAGACTGTTTTGATCATAAATTAATATTTAAAGATGATCCTCATTGGAGTCAATTACTTAAAGGTATTCAGTTTTTAAAGGTTAATCACTATGATGGACCAATTGTATATGAATATGCATTAGACTTTTGTATAGGATACTCCATATATGATAAAATGAAATATTTTTTAAATTCTCTTGATTATGTTCATGAAAGACTTGATAAATAAAAACTCTAGTATTAACTAGAGTTTTATTTTTAAATTTTGGCAGTATGATATTTAATTCCATGCTGTGAGTATATAGAACCAGCACTTGGTATATCTAAAATACGTGCAAATACTAAATTATATATTTCATCTATTAAAATAATAGAAATAATAATAGTAGTTATTATAAATATAGTATTAAAGTGTTTAGATTTAATTAATTTAAATATAAATGGTAATAATAGATATATCAGTATTAGTCCTGATATAGCAAATACAAGAATACTTCTTAAACATACAAATCCTTGTATATTACCGAAGTTAAGTATTTCAGTATTATAGTTCCAACTTCTATAACCATTTCTTAAGATAAATATTAATAGTCCTGCTATATATTCTAGGATTCCACAAGAAATACCTGCTATAAAGAACACTTTAGATGGACTCTTTCTATATTTAAAGGTTAATTTATATATTAATAAAGCTCCTAAGGCATAAATATCTATCCAAGGTATAAAGTTAGCACCACGCCAATAAAACTCTTTAAAACCACCATTAAAGTAGTAAAAAATGAATTCATAAATAAAACCAAAGAAACCAGACACTAGCATTATAAAAAACACTATAAATAATTTTTCTTTTTTAGTAAATGTGTATTCTCTATTTGCATATTTATTTAATCTATCTTTCATACTTACCTCCTTGGTTTATAGTTACTAGTTATTCCCACTCCTACTCTTGGTTCTATAAATGAAAACACTGTATCTATTGCCATGAGTGATAAGAATAGGAAACATAATGCTACTACTAGTTTTTTATTAATTCTTTTAATTATTTTATCTACTGTAGGTGCAATTATATATACGAAAGAAGACGCAAGTATAGCAAATATAATTGTCCCTCTTAAACATACTCTTCCATTTATATTAAGAGGATATTTATAATAATTCCACCAACGAACTTTAAACATTAGCTCTAATATAAATGATGCAGCATATTCTAAAACGCTACTATAAAGCATTATTAAAAGAGTGTGTTTAATTGGAGTTTTTCTATATTTATAACATAGTAATATAGAAAGAATAGCACCATATCCATATATTGGTAGAATTGGTCCAGTTAAAAAACCACGGTTTCTTACTACTCCACTTCTTCTAAACTCTAATAATGTTTCCCAAAGAAATCCTATTAATCCTGCAATAAAAAATAATAATATAATGGACGTAATAGCATATCTTTTGGAATAATCTGTTCTTTTTTCATCGTGATTTATATCAATTCCTAGGGTATCAATTAAAAACTTATGTTTCTTTTTATCCATGGTATCACCTAATCTAATTTTATTATAACTTTGTTATTATATAAAAAAAAGAGCAAAGTTTTACTTTGCTTCTTATTCTGTTGCTTCGTATGTTACTCCTGATGCAGGAAGACCTCCACCTGGGTTAAGGTTTGCATACCATCTCCATTTACCATCTACATATAATCCTGCCCATCCACATGATTTTGTACCAGTTGTATATAAAGTAAATAGCATATTACTAGTGTTTTTTTCTGTTCTATTTGATGTACAACATTCAGTTGATTTATGCTCTCTACATACATTTACTTGATCTGGATAATTATCTGCTGAATAACCAGTTATATTAGGAAGCCATGTACCTGTACAAAAGTTATTAGGGTTTTTTCTATAACAATCATCAATTACACCATTTGTATAATGCCCAATCCAACCGTTTGCTCCTTCTTTAGTTCCTGTATATGGAATAGGCTCTGGTGGTGTGGCTGTTTTATTCTCTTTAGTTTTTTCTTCTGTATAAGTAGTACATCCTGCTATTATGGCTAAATAGTCTGCAGATAATTCATTTGTTTTAGTGCTATCATAATCAAGAATTTTGTCATCGGTTTTACCACCTTCATATTCAATGGCATAAACCATGAAGTTACTATCCCATAGTGTTATATAGTATTTATAATCAGAGTTTTGTTTAACAGTTATTATATAACCTTTAAAGTCTCCAGTGTTATCAAATCCCAAATCGCTTGTTATATCATATAAAACACATGATGTTTTATCTCCAAACATTTCTTTTGATAATATCTTGTTTTCAGTTGCTTGGTAAACCTTATCAATGTACTCAATAAATGTCTTTCTTCTTGCTGTAGTCATTGTACTAAGTACAGATGGTATAGCAATAATCATTATAATTGCAAGAATTACTATTACAGCTAGTAATTCAACTAATGTAAAACCTTTGTTGTTCATTTTTTCTCTCCTTTTAATTATTTAAATAAATACTTAAATGTGTAATAAGCAGTATTATTTTTGCAATAACGTGATAGTGAACCTATTCCAGATAATTGTCGGAAAAACATAAATAATAGAGTTATTACTATTAATAGTATAAGTAATTTTAAATATTTATTAAATCCTTCTTTGTCAAGATTCTTAAATATTGTAAATAGTACTATTGAAGCTGGTATATAAAGTAGATATAAAAAGTCATAGAAGTATCTATATACTAGTCCACCTTCTATACCATCAAATACTGCTATAAAAATACCAAGTATAATAGACATAATACTAAAGTAGTAAAGAGTCTTATTTATTTTATTTTTATACTTAAATAATAGTAAATTTGATTGTAATATAACGTGTGTTAAGAAAGCTCCTCCATACATATATTCAACATAAATATTACCTATGTAAGAAGAATCAAAGTTAATATGTTCTAAAAATGGATAAGTTCCTAGTACTCTAGGAGGTAATAGTAAATAATACTCTAAACTAGGTAATATTTTATTAAATGCTGGTGCCTTATGTAAAACATCATTAATAGTTAATTGGTATGACGCACCAAATTCAAATATTGAATCAAATCTTAAATAGTTATATGTACAACATATTAGTCCATTTATTATGAATGGTAGAATAAACATTATTAATTCTTTTACTTTTATATCTTTAGCTATTTCAATATTTTTTAATCTATTAATTAAAAATGGTACTACTAGAATAGTTGCAAGTAATGCTTGTGGTCTACAAAGAGAGGTAAATGAAAGTAAGAAACCTCCAAGAAAGTATAGACTATAATACTTCTTTTTAGAGTCATGTATACTAATAATTACATTAAGTCCATTTATTACAAAGAATAATGAATATATTATTGGTATCATATAGAATGTAGGGTCACATGATATACCAAATATACCTATTCCATTTACAGAAACAAATGCTATTAAATAAAATAATCCTAGTGATATATCTTTAAAATATTTCTTACATAAAGTGTATAAGAAGAATATAAAACTAATTGATGTTATAACTAACATAAAGGTAATTAGTTTATAGTTATCAAGTGATTTATGAGTAAGCACTCTATAAGGTAAATAAGTTGTTAGAACTGGTCCTATACCAAAATAAACATAATACTTATTATTATAATATGATTGATCCCATTCACTATTTTTATTCTCTACTAAATTATGATCTTTATAATATTTGTTGATAGTAGTTTCTAAATCTTCTTTAGTATTAAATGAATCATAATAATGATTTAAATTACGTTTTACTATAGCTTGTCTATATCCATAGTCATAGGGATTATCTAGGAATTTTAGTACTTCATTAGTGTTTTCCTTTAAATATAGCTTTCCTTCCAACAAAGATGTTGTTAAACCATTATATTGATCAAGTATTAGATCATGAGGATAAATAGTAGATATCGTGTAAATTAATCCTACTTCTACTAATATAATTGGTAATATAAATAGTAAATTCTTAAACAATTTAATCTTATATAGTTTAGACTTAGGATTGAATAAGAAAAATAATATAGATATTATAAATAAAACTATTATTCTTGTGTTATTTATTAGAAGTGGTGTTTTCTTATTTATTATAATACTATTTACTTGAACATTTGATGAATCAAACTTAAGTTTAATTTCTTTGGTTTTTCCAGAGAATGTTACATAGTTATATTTAGATTGTTCTATAGAATCAAAATAAGACATTTTACCCATGTGAGTAAATAGTTCGTTTGCATCATCTCTTGCATATATATTTATTTTAAAAACAGAAGATGGGTAACCTAAATCTATGTAAAAATTATTTATTTTTTTATTAAATTCTATTGTTTTAACAATAGTTGATCCACCTTCATTAATGGAGTCAAAACTAACAGTCGCAGGTTTATTAAAAAGTGTTTCATAATGTCTAAAATTAAAGACTGTTAGTTCTAGAATAAACAAGATAGATATACAATATATAAATTTTAAAAAGGTATTTATTTTATATTTTTTTATTAAAGACTTATTTTGTTTATTCAAGAGGAAAAATAAAATACTTTTATGATTGTAGTATTAAGTTACAAATAAAAGGAAATGATGATTTTGATGAAATGACTACAGTTATAACAATTAAAGAAATAAATAACGCGGATGAAGATGATCATTTTCAGTTTGAATATGATTCTGATGATAATAAAAGTCATTCTGAAAAATATCCGTTATTAAATAATTTCAAAAGTGCTAAAGATGAAGTTGAAAAAGATATAAGAAAAATTTTTGAAGAATTGAAAAATAGTGTCTTAAATAAATAAATTTAAGATTATTTTGAAACTATTTTGAAAATATATTAGACATAATATTTATAATTATTAAGACAGTTAATAATGTAAAAATGCCATATATTCAAAAAATTTCAATCTTATATATATTAGCTCTTTATTTCAGCAAATAGAATTAATATATATTAAATAATTATTTTAGATAATTTAATAAAAAAATCAAATA
>DJYF01000007.1 GCA_002450035.1 Caryophanales bacterium UBA6985
ACTAATTGTAATGTTCTTGAAGGTTTACTTGACCTTGAACTTAACAATTATGATTATATTTTAATTACTAAAAGTACTAAAGACAGATTAAGTATAGGAAATCATCTTATGCTACATCCTCTTTACGGGGGAGCTGACAAACTCAATATAGGAGTTATTAATCTCCCATCTGAAAATTATAGACTTAAACAAATAGAATATGATTGGCTTTCTAAAAAAGTTAAAGATGATGGACTTATCCTTAGTCTTCTTGACTTTGATAGGACTGGTCGTGATGGTGCTAAGTATCTATGGGATAATTATAACATTCCTTATCTCTTTATAACTCGTGGTGAATTTGGTCTTCCTAATTTTGATTGTAAAGATTTCGCAGACCTTCACGATAAATTTAACAAAGACCAAATTAATAAATTTATTGAAGATACTAAAAAATATGTCGAACTTAGATTTAGAGAACCTTCACAAGATAATGATGCCTATTACGGAGGGTTATCGAGTGATTTGCTCCCGTTCTATTAATAAAACTGAACGAGAAAGTGTAATAATGATTCCTATTACAGAAAAGGAAGAACATAGTCTAGACAATGGATATCTTCATTGGGTTAGAGGTAGCTATGAGTTTATAATAGAGCCTGCAAATAAGCCTATTTATGGTCTTATAGATTTTACTACAAACTCTGATGATTACCATGTTTTAGAAACAATGAATTGGCTAGATTGGGTTACAGGTTTTGGAATAGTAATTCCTGCGAATTATGACTATGAACATCATTGTTGTTATAGTCCTATAAAGATTGCAAAAACCTATGACACTTCTAATCCTGCTAAAGTTGCACAATACCTTCACGGTTGTCTTGGTAAACCTGAACGTGTTTGTATTTTCAAAAGAAAACAATATGGATATAAAAAGTCTAAATAAATATATTATCGAACTTGATGATAGAGATAAACAAATAATAGACCGTAGAGTTGCTGAGAAAGGTATTGAGAATTATCTTTCTCAGCAATTAGTTTATTTAGATTGTACTCATATTATTAATAATATGCGAATGATGCAAACTATTGGTTATCCTTATCAACTAGAAATTAGTTCTTATCTTTATGTTCTAAATAAAGCTGTATGGCTTGATGGTTGCCAAGATGACCATAAGAAAGAATGGACTGACAAACTTCTTAAACGTCATAATGCTAATTTAGAGTATGAAAAAGATAATCCTCCTATTTGGTATGGTGGTAAGAAAGCTAAAGATGAATGGGATAAAAAGCATAATAAGCACCCCCGTAGAAAGAATAAGAAAGAGCAAACTATTCCTGGTCTTGGTAAAGAAATTAGTGCTGCTCAAAGACTTAAAAATCTTACTGCTCAATTTGGTCCTCTTAATTTTAAACTTAAACCTACTAACAAATGAGTCGTGTAAAACCTTATGAAACGCTTACACCTATTGAAAAGAAAGCTCGTAATGCTTTTAAATATACTAGATGTAATGGTTGTTTCTATGAGCACAGTTGTACTACAGAATTATTTGCAGTTTGTATAAGTTCTTATACTAAAGGTTTTGTAAGAGGTGTAAAATATCATAGACAAGTAGTTAAAAATAAAAAGAAATGAAAAAGTATATTATAGTTTACTATGATAATAAATTTCATAAATTTGCTGATATTGAATATGAAGGTATGAGTAAATCTGAAGTAATACATAAGTTTATGAGTGAAACACCTAAAGACTTTGCAATTATTAATATTATAGAATTATGATTACATTATATAAACGTAATGCTCAGGGAAGACCTCTTGTTTGGTCTATTGAAAAAATAGCTAAACAAATAGGAGTAGGTACTAGAGATGAGTATCTTAAAATTCAATATGGTCTTGTAGGAGGTAATCTTCATAGTGAAATTATTCCTATAACTCTTAAAAATGCTAATGAACTTCAATCTAGAGTTAATGCCAAACGTAAAGAAGGTTATAAAGAATTAAGTGAGCTTAAAGATAGTAATAATCTTCCTAATGAAGGATGGCTTAGTAAAGACCAATTAAGATTTTATCTTGAAACATATCTTCCAAAATATTCTACTACTTCTGAAGGTTTTGTTCTTCCTATGCTTGCTAAAGTTCTTGAAGATAATAAGCCTTTTGATAAGTTTGGTAATATGCTCGGTCAATGGAAAATTGACGGTCTTAGATGTATTATAGGTGCTGAAAAGAATGCTATGGATTTATTTAATCCAGTAATTCTTACTTACCATTCTCGTACTGGTGAAAATTGGACTCCTAAAATGAAATGGATGGATGAAATAATACTTCCTAAACTTAGTGTAGAACTACTAGATATGATGATTGAAGAAGGTGCTTGTCTTGATGGTGAACTTTATCTTCCTGGCTATTCAGTAAATGATATTAATTCATTTGTTAAGAATGCTCAACTTCCACAACATTATCAACTTCAATATTGGTGTTATGATATTTGTTGTGAAAATATGAGTGCTAATGTAAGAGATAACTTCCGTATTAAGAATATAGAACATAGTCTTGGAGAAACATTTGGTGATAAAGAAGCTCATTTAAATAATAAAAAACAATTATTTATTCTTCCTACTTATGTAGTTAGTAGTATTGAAGCCGCAACAGGTTTACGTGATGGATTCATAGATAGAGGTTTTGAAGGTCTTATTCTTCGTAATCCAGCTGCTGAATATCAATTTGGTAAACGTAATCAAGCTATGTTTAAGTTTAAGAAAGTTGATGATGGTAAGTTTGTTATTGTCAATATTACTTCTGAACATAAACGTAGTGACCTCCCTCTCTTTGTTCTTCGTAATGATATTAACGACGAACTATTTGAATGTAGTATCAATAAACCTCAAGATGTTCAACGAGAAATACTTGCTAATAAAGAAAAATATATTGGTAAGTATGCTTTTGTTGAATACAGACAACGTAGTGGAGTAAATCAAGTACCATTTCATGCTCGTATTGTAGAAATAAAAGATAATTAATATGAAAATACTATTAATAATTCTCTCAGTAATAGGCTTGCTAAAATTAGTGAGCCTATTTGTTTTGTGTGCTATTGAACTATATTGTCATTTTAAACATATTAATGTCGATAATATTCAAAAAGAATATGGTTTATATAAAAATGACAGTTTTTATCTCATTCCTACTGTAAGTTTCGCTAAAGGTAAAATATACTTTGAGCTTGTAGCTTATTGGCTATGGTTCCAATATTATAGTGCTTATAGTATTAAAAAATATGAAGATACATTATGAATCTCGTAGCTTATGATAAAGTAACTAAATTTGTTCCTGGAAAAGATTATATTCAATGTAATTATAAAAGGCTATTATCCTCTACTATAGATTATTATGATAAATATTGTCTACTCAAAAGATTTGAAGATGACAATAAATATAATTATTATGTTGCTGTGTTTGATAATGCACAGCCTAATATAAAACATAAATATCTTAAGAGAGATAATAATGGATATGTTAAAGTTTATCTTACTGATATTTGGAATGAACTTCCAAATTATATCACTAATGACAACTGTAACATTAATGTTGAACTTGTAGAAACCCAAGACGATGGGAAAGTATATAAGTTAATCTTCTAATTGTAAGTAGTCCTGCTGATAGTGTTAATCATTATCGGTAGGACTTTTACTTTGTTATCGGTTAATAATTACTTAAAATGCTCTATTTGATGCCTCTCGCTTTGTGTGTTGCAAGATATTGCAAGAAGTGATTAATTATATGCTGAAAATTTGACAGGCTGAAATCAAATTTCAAAATGCACAATTTTTAACACTTAAAATTCTTGTATATAAAAATAATTTGTTATCTTTGCTGTATGGATAATAAAAATATAGAAATACAACTTATACATACTAAAGCTATGGAGAATGATAATAGCTTTGGTGTTAGAGTTCTAATAAACAAAGAAGATAAGTCTGTTCTTGAGTTAAATCAAGAAGATATGCTTCATATTGGTGCTATTCTACTCAATGCTGCTCGTACATTTATTAATCATTCTAATATTAATGACAATGACAGAACAAGAAAGAATTGACTTTGCTTGGGAACTTACTAAAAAGATAGTTCCTGAAAAAGAACTTCAAACTATTGAAGTTAAAGATTTTGTAGAAGAAGTTGTAAATATGGTTCAGCTTTATGCCAAAAAGAATCATGATTATGGTAATTCATTTGAACAAGGAATGAATGCTATCGGTCTTCCTTATGGTGTTGGTCGTTTATTCGATAAGATGAATCGTATTCTTACTCTTATGAAAACTGAAGCTAAAGTTACTGATGAATCTATTGAAGATACAGTTAGAGATTTAGCTTGTTATTCTGTTATGACATCTGTTTATCTTAACTATTGTAGAAAATCTATTAAAGCCGATAAGATAAATGATGTAGACTTTGAAGGTGACGAATCTATAATTTTTTCTACGGGGGAGCAAAAGTAAACTATGACAAGAAGAGAAGTACAAGCAATAATTATTAAAGTTAGTAATATATTAGACAAAAATGTTGAAACATACAAAGATTTTCTTGATATACAAGAAGGTCTTATAGGAGAACACAATCCTCTTATTACTAAATTTAGAACTGTTATAAATAAATTTAATAACGATTCTAATAAAGTTCTTAAAGCTGTGTGTGATGATTTACAAAACTTATATCCTATATAAAAATTATGAATTTTATTAATCCTAGTTTTGATATTTTGGAGCAAAAGTAAACTATGAATTGGTATCGTATAAAACCTTGTCCAAAATATGTTATAAGTGAAGATGGTAATCATGTTCTAAATACTGAACGTATGACTGTTCTTCATCATCAAACTGGTAAAGTTTCTGCTGGTAGAAGAGTAACTCTATATTATAATAAGACTTTTAAAGGACAAACAAAAGCTTATAGACAAGCTTATCCTTTAGAACATCTTAGAATTTTTATTAATGACGATAATAAAGTTAATATTGATGAAACTAATATAATTTGGTAATATGCTATGTTGTGTTATTAAATATAGACTTTCTGAAAAAGATATTTATAGAAAAGGAATTTTAATAGAATCTTTAAATCCTTATACTGATGTAACAGAACAAATTATTGTAGATGTTACTTGTAATCCTGTAAGTACTATTTATGATTTTGTAAGATTAGAAAATGAAGGTTGTTTTAAAACTAGTTTTTTATTATGAGTCAAGATATTAAATGTTGGTTTGGACTTCATCATTATGAAGTTCTTGAAAAGAAGGAAGTTAAAAATCCTTATGGTGCTGTAGTAGGAACTACTATTATCTCTCGTTGTACTAATTGTGGTAAGATAAAAGAAGATATTGTTTACACTGATAGTCATTACAGAAGATGATTTGGTTTATAATAATACTGCTTAGCTTATTGCTAGTACTTTATATATTTATGTATAATAAATTATACAAAGCATATAAAGATAAAGAGCAACGTTATAATGCTGCAATGGCTTGTCTTACTGATTTAACTAATACTCTTAATGACCATCTTGAAAGCAATCTTACAATTGCTGAAAATGATTATGAGATTAAAGTTGTAGGTGAAATTAAATATTTAGTTAAAGATGCTTGAGATTTGTATTACAGTTTGTATTGTTGTTGCTTTAGTTTGTGGTACTGTATGTTATATTTATAAAGAGAAAACATATTGTTCTGTAGATTTAAGCGAACAACAACTTCTTATAGATATACATAAAGTTGCTATTAAAGAATTCGATAGAAATCAAAATGATATTGAGTCAAATGGAGAAATTGATGAAGATAGTACTTTATATGTAGCTGCAAATAATGCTCTTTCTGCTCTAGATACTATTGTTACATTAACAAAAAATTATAGAGAATAATGTAATTAATATGAATGTGTATAAATTCTCAGATGGCGTTCGTTCTAAAATTGTTGTTGCTCCAAATGTAGCAACTGCTTCTATGCATGTAGACTTTGATTGGACTGACATTAAGTGTATTTACAAAAATGTAACTGTAGTTGATTAAAACATGGTTAGTGGTAAAATATATAAAGCTTATGCTTCTATAATTAAAGGTGGCAAACCTCAGGAGTATATTTCTATTGAAAATGAATTTGGTGTTCTTCTTATTGATAAAGAATTATTTGTAATATCTTTTAAAGATGAGAAAGAAATACCTTTTTATCAAAAAGAATTAATAGCTACATTATGAGTAATATTTTTCAAATTTCACAAGACCTTCTTGATGCATTTCAAGAATTAGAAGACAACGGTGGTGAACTTACTGACGAGCTTGAAGCTAAACTTACTGTTTCTCAAGCTGATTTTAAGACTAAAATAAAGTCTTATACTGACGTTATCAAATATACTGAAGGTGATATTAGAGTTATAGACAAAGAAATTGCTCGTCTTAAAGAACTTAAAGACTCTAAGAATAAAGCTATTGCTCGTCTTGAAAAGACAATTATTTGGGCTATAAGTATGTTTGGTGAAGCTAACAAATCTGGCAATAAGTTTGTCGATTTTGGTACAGGAAAAGTTACTATTCGCAATACAGAAAAGGTAGAAGTCGATGATGAGTTTGCAGAAGATGCTGTTAATAAATTTATGGAACAAATTAGAGAAATAGCATTTACTGGAGAACTTGCAAACAATGATATTGAAGACCTTGTAACTCTTCCTGACGATGTTATCAACGGTGTTACTGCTAAGATTTCTGTAGACGTTCCTCTTAAAGAATTTTATGGTTCTGCTGGTAATATTCTTAGAGCTCTTTACGCTTCAAATAAAGTCTTTAAATATGCTCCTAGTATAAATAAGACTGAACTTAAGACTGCTCTTAAAGAAAATCCAGAAGCTTATCCGATGCTTGCTCATTTAGTTCCTAATCAAACTTTAACTATTAAATAAATTATGTCTAAGTACAGGTATAGAGGTCTTCCTTGGGGTGGTAGTATAGGTCATGATGTTAAAGACTGTACCACTTCAAAAGAAGTATTAGATGAAGCTGGTCTTAATTTTCATGTTGAAAAATGTGAACTTGTAGCCAGAATGCCTTTTAGTATTAATGGTAACAATGAAATAAATGAAACTATGGGTGACTTTGCTCACAATGGTAACATTTATAGAGATTGTCCAAACGGTTATGCAACTTATCGTACAGATAAGAATATTCCTCTAGGTATTGTTAAGTCTAAATATGAAGTTGTACAAAATCAAGATGCTTTTGACTTCATAGATAATGCTATTGGTAAAGATAAAGCTCGTTTCCAATATGCAGGTTGTTTTGGCTATGGACATAAAGTGTTCATTACAGCTAAGCTTCCCCTTGAAACTAAAGTAGGTGACGATCCTATTGATAATTATCTTGTCTTTAGTACATCTCATGATGGAACTAGTAGTATTGACGTTCTGTTTACTCCTGTAAGAGTTTTCTGCTTTAATTGTATGCCTTCTGCCATTAAAGAAGCTGATGCTCATATTAGAATTAGGCATACTAAGACTGCACAAGACCGTCTTGATTTTGGTGTTGATATGCTTCGTACAGCACTTAAATATGCTAAAGATTCTCAAGAACTTTATGAAAGTCTTCTTACTATTAAAATGAACGACAATCAAGTTCGAGATTATATTGCTAGATTGACTCTTACTCCTGCTGAATATGCTTCAGTTATTGCTGAAAGTAAAGACTATACTGTAAGAAAGATATTCGATAAAGATTGGCTTACTCTTCAGAAAACTGGTATTACTACTAGAAAGGCAAACATTCTTAATACTGTCTTTGATTATTATCAAACTGGTATTGCTCAAGAACATATTATTGGAACAGCTTGGGGTGCATATAATGCTATCACAGGCTATTACAGTAATGTTAAAGAGCAAGATGGTGAAAAGAGAATGAATAATCTTGTCTTTGGTGGTGATAGACTTGCTATGTGTCGTGCTCTTGGAGAAGTTATGACTTTCAGAGAAGCAGTTTAGAGTAATCTTCTTTATGGGGGAGTTAGTAGTGCTATTAGCTCCCCCGTAAAAAGAATATGTGATAACATAATTTAACACTATTATTATAAATTATATAAATTTTATTATTATATTTGTACGATTATTAATATAAATACTTAGATTATGAAAGAGTTAAAAGAAACTGTAGCACTTATGACAAGTGCTGATTATAAGGAAAGATTTCAAGCTGAATATTATCAACTAGAAACTCGTTATCTTAAGCTTAAAGCTATGTGTGACAAATGGGATAAAGATGAACTTGATTTTGTTCCTACTTGTCCTCGTAAGGTGTATACTGCACAACTTGAATATATGCTTGGCTATATAGCTATTCTTATTGATAGAGCAAATATAGAAAAAGTTGATATCATTATAGATGATATTATTCGTGCTGATTATCAAGCTCTTCCTGCAACAAAATCTAATTAAATTATGATTGCTACTTATATTCAAGACCTAACTACGATTGAAGCTTGTCAATGGACAGGTGATAACGTAGAAGAAATAAAAAGTTTTGTAACTCCTATTGCTGAATATCTTGAGGATGAATCTGCTATTTTAATTAAAGGTGTTAAAGCGTATATTGGAGATTATATTATAAAAAACGATAACGATGAGTTTTATATCTGTGGTCGTTACGTTTTTGAAGAAGCTTATAAACGTGTAAACAAAATGGTTAAAGTTAAAGTTGTAAATGCAGGTAATCAACCTCTTCCTGCTTATGCTACTGCACAAAGTGCTGGCATGGACTTGAGAGCAAACATTGAAGAACCTATTGTTCTTAAACCTCTTAAGAGAGTTCTTGTTCCTACAGGATTGCATATTGCTCTCCATGAAGGTTATGAAGCTCAAATTCGTCCTCGTAGTGGACTTGCACTTAAGAAAGGTATCAGTTGTCTTAATACTCCAGGTACTATTGACGCTGACTATCGTGGAGATGTAGGAGTTATTCTTATTAACTTGTCTGATGAAGACTTTGTTATTAATCCTGGTGAGCGTATTGCTCAAATGATTATTAATAAGTTTGAAAAGATTGAATTTGAACTTGTTGATAGTCTTGAAGAAAGTGAACGTGGTGAAGGTGGATTTGGTTCTACTGGAACAAAATAAATGGCACATCCTAAAAGAAGTAAAATTATGATTATTAAGAAACTTATTGAAGTAAATAGACATGCTTGTGACAACATTGCTGGTCTAGAAGATGCTCTGCAAAATGCAGAAGTTGTTGATGAAAAAGCTAAAGTAAATTTCGGAAACCTTTGTGTTGCACTTCGTGGTTTTAGAATGGTAGCTGATGCTACTGAGGCTATCCTTATCAATGAGAATGTACTCAAAGGTGACGATGGTAATTTCTATCAGAAAGTAGAAGAAGAAGTTCCTGATACTAAAAATATGCCAGGTAGTGATTTTGATGTAGACGCACAAAAGATTAAAGCTAATGAATAAGATTGTGTTAATAACAACGGAGGGTTGTGAAGGATGTTCTATTATGAGATATTCTATTAATAGTGCTCTCCTTTATAGCAGTAAAGAAATTGAGTTTGAGGTAAAAGATGTTTCTGAAATAAACGGTGCTGAAAGGCATAAGTTAAGATTAACTGATTTTCCTACTACTCTTTTCTATAAAGATGGTAATCTAGTTCGTAAAGAAATTGGAACCAGACCTTATATTGTAGTTCTTCGTTGGATTGACATAGATTTTAAATAACTTATTTTTCTTTTACTATTTTGTGTTGTAGGTTGGGGTGCTAGTAATACGGCTAGCACCCTTAATTATTTTAAGGATATTAGCTCCCCCGTAGAAAGAATGTGATTAGTTATCTTGATGATGCTTATACTAGTGTTAAAGATTATCTTGCACAGGTTTTGTTGTTATTACTTTAGTAATATCTTATTGTAAAACTCTCTATTTGCTATCTATCGTTCTTTCTGTTGCGAGTTAGTATCTAATATGATTAAGATATAAGGCTAAAATTTGAAGGTCTGAAATCGAATTTTAAAATGTGTTGTGATTTTAAGTGTGTTTAAAGTAAATCCCAAGTTGCTCATGATGAGTAGCTTGGGATTCTTTTTTTTGCTATCGTAGAGTATTACTCCTTAATCCACTTAGCTATATCTTTTACAGGTATTATACTAAGCATATTATCTCCAAGTTTGTAGTAATGATTATCATCAGCAATGTTAGCAATTGCATTGATACCTCTCCAAACAGGAATACGACGTTCAATATAAACTTTAAGTTTATGTTCTCCAGCATATTTACCTGAATGATAATATGGGTCATAATCTTCACCTTCAA
>DJYF01000048.1 GCA_002450035.1 Caryophanales bacterium UBA6985
TCTTTAGAATATACCAAAACAATCTTTTCACTTGATTTAAGTGTATGATCTGTGTTTGCTTTTATTGAATCATTTTCTGCACCAATATATCTATAGTTTACATATACAGAGTAAGTTGTATCTGAATAATAATTAGGATAGATAATTTGAATAGCTTCATTCTTATTAAGAGTATAATCAATATTAACAACACCTGATTCTATTGATTTAGTATTAACATCTTTTGTGATAATAATATCACCAGCAGGTAACATTGCTTTACTAGTTGTAGTTACCAAACTACCTTCATCTAATTTATTTACTATTGTAACTTTAGTGTCTAAAGCACTTGTGAAAGTTGTAGTCTTAATAATTTTATTGTTGTTGTTTCCATCTAATTCATAAAGAATAAATGAATCTTTTTCTCCACTTAGATTTTCTCCTAATTCATACATCAAATTATTTCCTATTGAATAGGATTTTGTTCCACTTCCTGAGTCAGGTGGAATTATAAATGAATACTTATAATTTGAACCAGTAGACTTAAATCTAAGAGTTGATCTCTGTACACTTGACTCGCCTTCTTGTTCAGCTGTCTGGTCTGAACTTGTTGTTAAAGGAATATATAATTCTGTTTTAATTGTTTCTTGATTTTTATATGTTGAACCTTCAAGTTGACCGTAATCATAATTAAATTCTTCATTAAAATCAAATAAACAAATTCTACCAGCTAGAATATTTTTAGCAACTAAATCTAAAAGAATATCACTTGTAATATCAATATCAGTATTGCTACCAGTCATTCTTACTTTAGTTTTATATTCTATAGGTAAAATATCAACTCTGCGAATACGTGAATCTGAAGAAACAATTACATTTTCAATATCTTCAACATCTAATTTTACTCCAAATTCTAAATGTCTAGGATTAAACTTGTCAGATAATTCTTTACGAATATTATCCAATATTTCATTTTTTTCTACTTCACTTACTTTATTATAAGGAGTAATTAATATATTCAATGGAGCATAATTTTTAAAACAGTAGATATCATTACCTGAAGGATCATTTCATGTATGAGAAATACACTTAACTTCTTCAATGTCTGATTTAATTTCATCTCTTATAGATTCAGAAATAGGAGTAAATGAATTATTATATGCAATTCAATAATAATTGGAATTATAATCACTCATTGCAAATGCTTTAAATCCATATAAAACTAAATCATATGGAGTCATTGCTTGTGTTAAAATTGCAAAATCATTTAAATTTACATATTCTTGCCTTACATAGTTTGATAGTCCTGATCGATCATACTCAGGTGGTAATGATTCTTTTTCTTCCTCTGTTATCAGTGACATATTAATATATAATCCACTATCTGTTGAACAAAAATACATATCACCAGGATTACCTGTACCATTATTATTCATGTCATCTATTTTAGCATGTGTGGCAGTACCCATAAAATGCAAAGCACATTTTTGTGTACTTATTGTCTTAAATCTCTTAAAGTTATTTTCTATGTCCCAAGATATTACTTGAGCAGATTTATTATAATCAGTACGCCTATCAGTTACATAAACATTAGATACAAGAGGATTATCATTATTATCAGTTAATGTATAAATTTTATTCTCATAATCTTTACATGTTACAAGAGTGTCAAATGTACCAACTACTCTCCTGAAAGATTGATACATTTCATTTATTGTTTCAGGATTTTTACCGTTAACAATTGATCCAGCATTATATACTGTAAAGTTTTCTGATGATCTCTCTACTCCATCGCCTATATCAGTAAATGTAGAAGGACTTAATATTTTAGTTAAAACTCCTGCACTTACATTTCCTTGAATTCCTGAAGTTGCAATATATTGAATCTGCAAACCGTCACCTATTATATTTGCAATATCTGTAGGGAATTCAATATAAGGAAGCATTCTAGTTGAATCATAATCAATCTTATAAACTCTTGATCCTAAAGGTTGAGTTAATAAATAATTATTACGACTCCAGAATCCTTCATAATCTTCAGTATTTATATTTTTAATATAAATACCATTTTGAGCAACCATTGTTTCGGGTAAATACAATCTATTATTATCATCTAAATTTTCAAGCGAAATTGTAGATGTATCATTAATAGATAATGTTTGCAAAGTACCTTCAATAAATCTACAAGATGAAGGAATACCAGAGCCAGAAATTGCTAAATCTTCAATTTGTGTATATGATACAGTTTCATCAGCATCTGAAATAACAAAAGTGAAGGCAGGTATAGAGAATAAATCATCATTCTCATCTCCTTCAGGCTTATTATAAACAAATGTGACTTCTCCATTTGCTGAAATATAGTATTGAGGAGTATACCCATTCATTTCAGTAATATTTCTTACTGATCTATCTTGAGTAGCTGATGGTAAAAAGTTCTCTAGAACGTTCTTATCAATATTATAGTTATTATGATCAGCTACAAATGCTCCTTCCTTGATAAGGACTACACCTGGATCAGATTCATTTGATTGTGAAGGATCTCATTTATTTGTAAGTTCTTTAGCAAGGTCAAGCATTTCAGGGTATATTGATCCAAAATCTTTATTTGTATAACTTAAAGAGCTTATTTCTTTATTAACACTCATAATTCTACCTCTTATATACTATACTATACTTCTGCTTGTAAGAGAACAATCTCATACATGTCAGTACTAAAATCAGCTTTGTTTAATGCATTAATTTTAGCAGTAACTTCTCCTTTGCCACTTCTAAATAATTGAATATCTTTTCTTTCAACTCTTATCTGTGGCATAAAAAGAACAATTGCTGTATAAATATCATCTATTAAAATATCTACAAGAACAGCGTCATTCTGATCATATAAATATCTTTTAATACCTGTACCAAAATAAGGATCACCAAATAATTCACCTTTTTCTGATCATAGTAACATTTTTAAATTTTGTAATGTTGCATCATAATCACTCACAGTATTAGTGACTGTACGAGTAAACATTTCAGGAAATTGTATTGATTTCATTAATCATCATCTCCTCGTCATTCCATTTCTCAACCATTACCATATGCTGGTTGATCTCCTAGATCAAAGCTCTCTGATCCAGTATATTTAGTTTCTCAATTTGATCATATAGGTTGACCATCAGTTGTATACGTTAATATCCGTTCATCTGTATACATATTGAACGGTTCTCATCTTTGATTTTTCCTACTAGATGAATTTGATATTTTATAAGGTGCTTGAGGTACATCTTGTGTACCTGATTGATCACCAAAAACAGAATTATTACC
>DJYF01000040.1 GCA_002450035.1 Caryophanales bacterium UBA6985
ATCAACATCTAATATAGGTTCTCCGCCAGTAAGTGTCATTGTAGCTAATAATACTTCTGAAGGTGAATTTACCATTGTTCAAACTTGATTCTTAACACCTAAAACTTTTCCTTCATATTGAGATTCAATATTAGGGAGTTCTTTAACTTCAATATTCACTTCAGTGTCAGTAGCTTGATTTGCGTTAAATGTACCAATAGCTACACCATTCTTTTTTATAGTTAAATTTCCATCACCTGGTACAGAGCCTAACTTAACAGAAATCACATCATCAATTAATTCAATACCATCGCCAGCAATTAAATTATTCTGTTTTGTTTCAAGAGTTTCATTAATAATTGCATCTGATTCTTCTAAAGCACTAATATCTGTTTTAATTGGTTCTAATGCATCTTCTACCTCTGGTAACGTTACATAAGGAATAAATAATCCTTCACTACTAGCATCACCATTTCCATCATTAATTAATTGAGAAGTATGAGTAGGACCACTTATTACTAAATCATCTTCACTATCTTTTTCAATTACTATATTATCACCAGGAGTTAACTTATCTTGTTTACGAAGATACTTTGTACTTAAATCACTAACAGACCTTTTAATAGCACCAAGTACTTTCGATAAGTCAGTTTGTTTTTCTAAGTCACCTTTTAATTGTCCCCAAAAAGTAACATATTCAACTTGCTCACTGTCACTGCTTGAAGTAACGTTAGCTGTAACTTTTGTATTTTTAACTTCAGTCATTTTTAACTCCTCTAGTCTACAATAATAAATTTTGTCTTTTGAACAGCTGTATCGATATGAGTATCTCCAGCTTCATCTTTATATAATACTTTAATTTGATAATAATATGTGCCAGGCATCAACATTAATGTATCTTCTGGCTCAATCTTTATTCTCAATGTGCCATTTTCTATATCACAATCATCATAAGTAAGTTCTTTCTTAAGAATTGCTTTCTCAAATGGCTGATTAGGTTCCATTAAACCAAAGAATAAATAATCTCCTTCACCTAAATTATATTTAGTTTCATTAGGAAAATTCCCAGATTTTAACTCAATTTCTAAACTGAGGTAATCACCTCTAGTCATAGTTATAACTTTATTTTTCTTTATTAAATACAAACTCATAGTTGTTTACCTCGTTATAATAAATTTAGCATTAAAATCAATTTCTACCTGAATCAAAGTCATTTCCTCTTAACTTTTTTATTATTCCAAGTGACACTTCATTATTTGACTTAGATAATTTCTCATTACCTGTATTTCATGTTGAGAATTGATCATTTAAGAAATAAGTCCTGTCATGAGCTGGAAGTGCTGTATCTAATTCAATGCTATCTAATACTTTTTTACATTTTGTGTGAAATATTCAATCTTCAAATCCAGTACCTTGTTCTGGATCAATAGATAAATCATAATCTACTTTTTGAATTCCTTGTCTTGAAATGCAACTAAAATTATTTAAATAATTACGAACATAATAATACTCTTTTTTATTTGATTCTATTGCTCTTAAATATAAATCATAATCTACTTGATTTTCAGATAATTCCATATCATCATCTAACATTATCATATAATCATAAATTGAGTTTATAAAATGTTTTCTAAGAGTAGATCTTGCTCTAGTTATTCCAAGCTTATTATAACTAAATATTGCAACATTACCTTCTTCAACTCTAAAATCTTTTCAATTTTGAGCTATAATAATCACAGGAAGTTTAAAATGATTATTAAGTTGACTAAGCAAAGATCTAAATCTATTAATTCTTACATTCCTTCTTTCATCATCAGGAAAGTAACTTATAATTCCTATACAAATTTTCATATTATACCTTCTTATAATGATCTCAATTCCATACTATGCTTCCAACTCTTGGGTAGTTATAATGGTATGCAACAATAAATGTATTAAATTTTTTAGGATTATGTTTATTAATTTCTTTCATTAAAAATCAATCTCCTGCTCTACGCCTACCATCTTCATATCTTAAATTATATTTATCTAAAAACTCTTTTCTTACAGCATAACATCAAGGTGCAACTCTAGTCATATCTGTTCAAGTATCACCATTATTAACTTCATTTGAAAGATACACTAAATCATATTTACTATCTAATGAATCTAAAAATTTATTAAACTCTGGAAGTATAAGATAATCATCACTATCTAAAAAGTAAATTCATTCACCAGAAGCTTCTTCAATTCCTCTATTTTTAGCTGTACAATTTCCACTATTAACATCTAATCTAATTATTTTAATATTTAATCTACTATAAGATTTAATAATATTAAATGTATTATCAGTAGAACAATCATCTACAATGATCACTTCTAAATCATCTCTAATAGGAATACTGTCTAAAGCCTTTAAGATTAATTTCTCTTGATTATATACTGGAATTATTAAACTAATCATAAAAACCTCGCTTATTATAATCTATATTTAGTCCCTCATCATCTAAAAATTTTTTAGTGCTTTTAACTCATTTACCTCTAAATACTCCGAATAACTTTCCAGAATATTCACCACCTCATATCATAACTGGATGTTCTAATCTGTAATATAAATAATTCATGTGAATATTCTTCATTTCAAACGATCATGGATCTAAATTATATTTAAATATATTTAACAATGCATTTTTATTTCAAATACTACACATAACACTTGTTTTATATTTTGCACCATCTATCATTAATCTTAAATTATTACCCATGATTGCGCTATTATAATCACTACCAACTTGAAGATTAATTGATCCTACATCATCAGTTATAAAATTTAAAAGTGCATTTATTTCATTAGTATTAACTTTATTTTGTAAAAATATATCATCACACATTAAAAGAATTTTATCATCATTAATTTCATTACAAGCTTCTCTAACTCTTCTTGTTCATTGATTAATTGAATAATTTTTCTTTATTGTTTTATAATAAGGATTATCTAATACATCAGTTAGATAAATTATCTCATAATGGTCTGGTCAGTATTTCTCCATGCAATGATGAAATGGCTCTCATAAATCATTATTCTTATCACAACTACATACAAGTATTTTCACTTATAACTCCTTTATCATTGCTCTTGTTCTATCACCAATCTTATGCTTATCAAACTGCTCATGATATCATGTAGAATCTGGATCATGAGCGGAATCTGAAGTATCATTAAGTGTTCTTCTTGCAAATAAAAATTTTCTAGATGGTCACTTCTTTTCAAGAGCCATTATTAAATACATATCTTCAAAAAAGTCACCATTAGAAGCTTCACCATCAGGATAATCAATTTCCTTAAACATCTCTTTAGAGATCGCGAAAAGCTTTAAAAGATATGTCTTATAGACTCCATATCTAGCTCCAGGATGATTCTCTATCGTCCTCAGGTATTCTCTTGCGTCATCTTTAGTACCAACTAATTTCGCATCATCATCAAGCATAATCATATAGTCATAATCAGAATCTAAAAATAGTTTACGTAATTCTTTTCTAGCTCCAGTTATACCAAGTTTATCATATCGATGAATATGTAAATTATCATCATATAGCATTACACCTTTTCAATTTTGAGCCACAATTATTATTGGCAAATCAAAAAGCTTATTGCAATCTTCTATAACTTTTTTAGCTCTTTCAATTCTAATTTCCCTCTTATTATCATCAGGAAAATAACTAATG
>DJYF01000029.1 GCA_002450035.1 Caryophanales bacterium UBA6985
GGAGGTCTCTTTGACTTAGATAGTAAGAATAAGGAAATAGAAGAGATTGAAAAAGAATTAGAAAATCCTAATATCTGGGAAGATATGGATAATTATAATAAATTATCTAGTAAACTAGCATCTCTAAAAAAAGATACAAAGACATATACTGAGTTAGTTAGTACAATTAGTTCTTATATAGATATGTTAGATTTAGTTGATGAGTCAACTGATGAGTATAAGGAAATATCAAATGAATATTCAACTATTGAAGAGACTGTAAGCGAATTTGAAACAAAAAGTTTACTTAACGGTGAATTTGATAAGGATAATTGTTATTTAGAAATACATCCAGGTGCTGGTGGTACTGAAAGTTGTGATTGGGCTAACATGCTTCTTAGAATGTATACAATGTTCTTTGATAAATTTGGATTTAAATATACCATCATAGATAAACTACCAGGAGAAGAAGCAGGTATTAAAAGTGTACTTATTTATGTAACTGGTGATAATGCATATGGTTATTTAAAAAGTGAAATAGGAGTTCATAGGTTAGTTAGAATTAGTCCTTTCAATGCAAATGGAAAAAGACAAACTTCTTTTGCGGCTGTTAATGTAACTCCTGAGTTTCCAAATGTATCAAAAGATATAGAAATAAGAGATGAAGATATTAGAATAGATGTTTATAGATCATCTGGTAATGGAGGACAAGGAGTAAATACAACTGATTCTGCAGTAAGAATTACTCATATTCCATCAGGTATAGTTGTTACTTGTCAAAATGAAAGAAGTCAAATTAAGAATAAAGAAACAGCTCTTAATGTACTTAAGAACAAGCTATATCAAATAGAAGTTAGAGAAAGACAAGATAATATTAATGAATTAAAGGGAACTAGCAATATAGACTTTGGTAGTCAAATAAGAAATTATGTTTTAGAACCTTATACATTAGTTAAAGATGTAAGAACAGGCGAAGAAACAAATAATGCTAGTAAAGTATTAGATGGAGATATTTATAGATTTATAAATGCATATTTAAGATTAAAGAGGTAGTATGAAAAGAATTAAAAAGGTGTTATCAATTTTATTAAGTTTAGAATTAATTGCATTAGCATATGTATTATTTATAATACCTAATGGTTTTATTTCATTTGGTGTAGATGGTATAGGTGCTCTTATATATAATTTTAATGGTATTAACCCTGCGGTTAATATTATATTAATTAATTCTATTCTTTTACTTATTTGTTCTTTATTTGCTAGTAAAGAAAGTATAAAAAGATATTTGCTTCCTGCACTTGGTATTCCATTATTTATACTTATTAATTTTATAGTATTAAATAATTATAAATTAGAGTTACCAGAAGTAGCAGTTACTCTACTAGTTGCTGGTACTTTAAGTGGAACAGGTTATAGTATGCTTTATAGAAATGGATATGGAGCAAGTGTAATCTTCTTAGTTGAAGATCTTATAGGTAAATATACTAAGATACATAGTAAGATTTATTCATGGATAGTGGATATTGCTTTATTAATTATTCTACTTATAACAAAAAATTATCGTATAATGATATATTCTTTAGTTATAATTGGTATTACTAAGTATATGACTACTAAAGCAAGATTTGGTATTAATAGTTCTAAGATGTTTTATATCTTTACTAATGAAGAAAATGAAGTAAAAAATTATATTCTTCATGTTCTAGGATACGAACTAACAGTAGTAGAATCTCGTGGTGGTTATACTAAAGAAAAGAGCAAGATATTAATAAGTGTTATTGATTCAAAAGATTACTATAAAGTTAAAACAGGCATTAAAGAAATTGATCCTAAAGCATTTATTGCAATAACTGATACATATGATGTAATTAATGCTAAAACATTCTAGGAGGGTTTATGAAAAAAATTAAAGATTTAGTTTTATTACTACTAATTGTTTTTTCAACTGGATGTGCTAAAAGAAGTGCTATATCATCAGATGACTTTTATGAAAAAACTAATAAAGATTACAAAGTAGTAGATGTTAAGGATGAACATTATGATTTTTCAGATGGAGCATATGCTTTATCAGGAAATAATAATTTAAAAGTTATATTTGTTGATACAACAGAACAAATGGCTAAAAGTATGTATGTAGATGAAACTAAAAATGCATATAGTATTGCTTCTGCTGATTTATTAGAACAAAATAAAGAAAATAAGAATTATGAACTAAAAGAATCAGATATAAAGAAAACTATTGCAACTGGTGATAATTTCTCAATTGTAGAAATATCAACATCCAAGAAATATTATAGAATATCTTGGATTAAAGATACTCTTATGATTGGTCAAGTTGATTTAAATGATAAAACTACTTTATTTGATTTAATGAAAAAGCTAGGTTACTAGCTTTTTATTATGTAAATCAAAATGTATAACAATTAATTTATTTTACATTTATTGGTTAATATATATTATGATAAATATGAGGTAATGGATATGGATAGTCAAAAAATTGGAGTTTCCTTAACTAAAATAATTGAAAGTGGAGAAATACTAGCTCAAAACATTGATCGTGGAGTTAAAGTTGTTCAAGAACGCCGCACAGTCGATGCTTTTGAGCGTGTTTGTTCAAAAATTGAAGATTTCTATAATTCCGTTAAAGATGTTAAATTATCAGGAGTAAATAGGGAAAAAGTAATATCAATATTTAAATCTCTATTACCCGCTGTAAAAGAATTAGTAACATTTAAGAATGAAGTATTAACTGTTAAACAAGAAGTCACAAATGTAAAACCAAGTCCATCAATGTAATATTGATGGTTTTTTATTGGGTATTTATACATTCTTGTCAGTGATGTTCTATATTTTTAATACCGAATGTGTTAGAATCTTAATAGGTGAATAGAATGAAAGAGAAAGTATTTAAAACACTCGATGAACAAATTGAAATATTAGAAAACAAAAATATTAAGATTCCTGACGTTGAGTATGCTAAACAAATAATTTTACGTGAAAATTATTTCTTCTTAATGGGTTACAGACATCTATTTTTGAAAAGAGATGATAGATCACAATTTATAGATGATGTAGAATTTAGAGAAATATATTCTTTATTTTATTTTGATAGACAACTAAGAAATATACTTTTTAAAAATATATTAATTATTGAAAACAATGCTAAAAGTATATTCTCGTATGTACTTTCTCAAAGACATGGTTATAAAGAAAAAGATTATTTAAAACCTTCTAGTTATAATCAAAATCCTGATAAAGTAAAACAAGTTAATGATTTACTTAAGAAGATGAAAAGACAAATAACTGTTAATGGTAGACAACATGAAGCTACTAAACACTATTTAAATAACTATGGTTTTATTCCACTATGGGTAGTAGTTAAGGTTTTATCTTTTGGTATAACATCTGAGTTATATACAATCATGAAAAGAACTGACCAAGAAGAAATTGCTAATAAGTTTGGTATTTCCGTAGAAAACTTACTAGCATTCTTGCCAATACTATCTAATTATCGTAATCTATGTGCTCATGAGGATATATTATATGATCACAGAACACAAAAGGTTATACCAGATAATAAATACTTAGAATATTTAAATATTCCAAGAATAGATGGAGAATACGTATATGGTAAAGGTGATGTATTCTCAGTAGTTATTATATTTAAATACTTATTATCTAAAACTGACTTTAGATTATTTATGAATGAGCTTAATTATGAAATAGATCACTTAAGTGGTATACTTCATTCGATTTCTATCGAAAATGTTTTAGATAGAATGGGATTTCCTAATAACTACGCCGCTTTGCTAGATGTTGAATAGGAGATGTTTATAAATGGCAAACAAAAGTGAAAGCAAAAATAATTACAATAAGTTTATTATAGTTGCATTAGTTTTAGTTGTTGTACTTATATTAGTTGATGTTTTAGCTAAAAACTTACCATGGGATAACTTATTTAAAAAAGAAGTTATTACAACAAATAAAACAGATGTAACAATAGAAGATACTGGTATTGGTGAATCAGTTAATAAATTATATGATTCAACAGTAATTGTTAAAGTAAGTGTATCAGGAGGAACTGGTTGGGGTTCAGGAGTTATCTATGATGTAGATGACGAATTTGGTTATTTATTAACAAACAATCACGTTGTAGAAAACGCTAAAAAAATAATGATTGAATTTACTAATGAAAAAGAAGTAGAAGGAACATTAGTAGGTACAGATGAAATATCTGATATAGCAGTAGTAAAAGTTCCTAAAGAATATGTAATTAAAAAATGTGATATAGGAGATAGTTCTGCACTTAAACTTGGAGATACTACATTTGCTATTGGTACTCCAATTAGTCTAACATATTCATTCACTATAACAAGAGGTATTATAAGTGGTAAGAATAGACTAGTAGAAGTAAGTAGTTCTTCTTCAAACTATAGTTTCTTTGGAAGTTATAATTCGGAAACTTGGTATATGAATTTAATTCAAACTGATGCTGCAGTTAATGCAGGTAATTCAGGTGGACCTCTTGCAAATGCTAATGGAGAAGTTGTAGGTATTATTAATAGTAAATTATCTTCAGGATCTTCATCATCAATTGATAACATGGGATTTGGTATTCCAATTGAAGATGCCCTTAATATTGCAGATCAACTTAGAAATAAAGGAAAAGTTACTAGACCAATATTAGGTGTAGGATTTGTTACTCAAAATAGATATTATGTAACTGAAGATACTGAAGATGGTGCTGTCATTGGAAAAGTTGAAAATGGTTCTTCAGCTGATGAAGCAGGTTTAGAGGTAGGAGATGTAATTACTAAATTTGGTGAATATAACATCAAAGATTATAAGTATTTAAAATATTACTTATATAGATATAAAGTAGGAGACACTATTGAAGTAACATATACTAGAGATGGTAAAGAAAAAACAACTAAAATAACATTAAGAGAAAGTTAGTATTAAACTAACTTTTTTTGTGTTATAATACTAAACGAAATGAGGGATTAATATGTCTTTAAAAGCAGGTATTGTAGGTTTACCTAATGTTGGTAAATCAACATTATTTAATGCAATTACAAAACAACAAGCATTAGCTGCTAATTATCCATTTGCAACTATTGAACCAAATGTTGGTGTTGTAACTGTACCAGATAAAAGATTGAATTTTTTAAATGATTTATATAAACCAAAGAGTTTAGTACCAACAGCCTATGAATTTATTGATATTGCAGGTTTAGTAAAGGGAGCTTCACAAGGTGAAGGTCTTGGTAATAAATTCTTATCACATATTAGAGAAGTAGATGCTATTGTAGAAGTAGTAAGATGTTTTGAAAATAAAGATATAACACATGTAGAAGGATTAGTTGATCCAATAAGAGATATTAGCATTATTAATACAGAATTAATTTTATCTGACTTAGAAATTGTGGAAAATAGAATTGCTAAGATGGGTAAGAAAGCTCAAATGACAAAAGATAAACAAGAATTACTTGAAATTGGTGTATTAAATAAATGTAAGGAAAACCTACTTAAAGAAGTACCACTTCGTTTAGTAGATTTTACCGATGATGAAAAGTTTGTTATGAGAGGTTTCCAATTTATTACTGCTAAACCAATTATCTATGTTGCTAATGTTTCAGAGGATGAAGTAGCAACTGCTGATGGCAATGAATATGTTGAAAAGGTAAGAAACTTTGCTTCAATTGAAGGTGCAGGTGTAATTACTATGTGTGCAAAAATTGAAGAAGAACTTGCAGGATTAAGTGATGAAGATAGAGAAATGTTTATGACTGACCTTGGTATAGATAACTCAGGATTAGATAAATTAATATTCGAAACATATGACTTATTAGGACTTGCTACATTCTTTACATCAGGACCTGATGAATGTAGAGCATGGACATTTAAAAAAGGAATGAAAGCACCAGAATGTGCAGGTATTATTCATACTGATTTCCAAAGAGGATTTATCCGTGCAGAAGTTATGAGTTATGATGATCTTGTTCAATATGGAACAGAACTTAAAGTAAAAGAAGCAGGTAAAACTCGTCTTGAAGGTAAAGAATACCTAATGCAAGATGGAGATATAGTATATTTTAGATTTAATGTTTAATAAAAGCCCGTTTAAACGGGTTTTATCGTTTTATTTTGTAGTTTACAAATAAACACTTGTTTGCTATAATACATTTTGAGCGAGAAGCTCCTTGCTTATACAAGGGTATAAGCCGTAGACCATAAGGAGGTGTAAGAATGAAAAAATACGAAATGATGTTCATTGTTAAATCTACTATTGATGAAACTGTTGCTAACGCTGCTGTTGAATCATTAAAATCAGTAGTAACTAGCATGAAAGGTGAAATTTCTAAATTCGACAATTTAGGAAATAAGAAATTAGCTTACCCAATCAAAAAAGAAGTAACTGGTACTTACTATGTTATGTACTTTGAAGCAACTAGAGAAGTTGTTGCTGAACTTGATCGTAAAGCTAGAATTGACGAATCAATTTTAAGACATTTAATTATTAAAGACGGAGAATAAGATATGAATAATGTATGTTTGATAGGAAGATTAACTAGGGACCCTGAATTAAGAACTACTACTAATGGAGCAAGTACTACTACTTTTTCTATTGCTGTAGATGGTTATAGAAATGCTAATGGGGAAACACATACTGATTTTATTAATATAGTCGTATGGAATAAACAAGCTGAGAACGTTGTTAAATATGTACATAAAGGTTCTCAAGTTGGTATAAATGGAAGAATTTCATCAAGATCTTATACTGCTCAAGATGGAACTACTAGATATGTTACTGAAGTAGTCGCTTCATCTGTAACATTCTTAGGTTCAAGAAATGACGGTACAAGTTCTACAAACGAAAGTGATTCATCATATGATTCAGCTCCAACAGCTGACTTCTCAGATGACCAATTAAATGGTTTTGAAGAAGACGTTACTTTAAGTGATGATGATGAATTACCATTCTAGAAAGGACGTAAATTATGAGAGATTTTTATAAGAAAAAGAAAAAATTAAGCCAAATTTATGATCCAAAAACAGTAGATTACAAAGACGTTAATATAGTAACTAAATTCATAAATGAAAAAGGTAAAATTTTACCAAGAAGAATGACTGGTGCTACTGCTGCAGATCAAAAACATATTGCTCAACAAATTAAAAGAGCAAGATTCATGGCTTTAATTGCTGATGTTAAATAATAAATAGATACTTATGTATCTATTTTTTTTGACAAAAAAATAAGGAAATAATTATATTTCCTTATTTATTACTTCTAATATAGCATTTCTAATTTCTTCATTGTCTTGCTCTAATAATAACTTATTAAATGATGCTAAGATTATTACTTTTAATGCATCTTTTCTAGATAGTCCTCGACTCATTAGATAGAATAATTGTTTTTCATTTATTTCTCCTGATGATACTGAGTGACTACCATTAACATCTTCTTCATGACATAGCATCATAGGCATACTTTTTGAAGATGCATTCTTTGATAGTATTGTACAGTTTTCTGATTCTTTAGCATCTGCTTTTTTAGCACCTTTAATAAAGTCTATTGTAGATTTATAAGATTTAACTGTTTTACCATTTATTACTCCAACAGTCTTCATATCTGAAACTGTCTTAATTCCTCTTAGTTTAGTAACATAATTCATATCTAGTATATCTTCATTATTACCAATATAAATATTATTAAGTTTATTTTCAGATGTATCATTTTTTAACTCTGTATAGTAGTTTGTAATTCTCATCTTTCCAGTTAAATCATAATAGTTGTGGAAAACTTTAGAGTTTTCATCAATATTATTTTCTATAGCTATTAAACTAGTAGAAACTTTGTTTAAAAGAGGTAAGATATTAACAGTTATATTTGAGTTTCTTTTTAGATTAGTAACTTGTTTTAAATAGTTAAAGTTATAACTATCCGTATCAGATATTAATTTAATAGTAATAGTACCTTTAGTATTTTCACCTGCATTTATAATTATTTCAGACACTAGTTTAATAGCATCATCATTAAAGTGATATTCTATTTCAACGTTGTCTTTTAATTCTTCATTATCAGGTATATTAATAATTAAATTATAGTCTTTATTGGTATTTAGTCCTATTTTAGAATCAAGCAAATCATTATTTTTATCTATACTAATATCTATCTTATTCATTTCTTTAGTATTAATGTTGAAAATATTTGTTTTATTAACAACAGGAATATCTAAATCAACGTTTATATTATTTATTCTAAATCCGTTTGTAGTTTTTAAAGGAGTTTCGTTTAATATATATTTCATCATAGTCCTCCTAACCAATAGTTCCTTCTAATTCTAAGTTAATAAGTCTATTCATTTCAACAGCATATTCTACTGGGAATGCTTTAGCAATTGGTTCAGCAAATCCTCTTACAATTAATGCTTTTGCTTCTTCTTCACTTAAGCCCTTTGTCATTAGGTAGAAAATAGCATTATCACTTATCTTACCAACTGTTGCTTCATGTGAGAAAGTAACTTCTTCATTATCTAACTTGTTAACAGGAATAGTATCACTTCTAGAGTCTGAGTCTAGCATAAGAGATTCACAGTTAAGGGCAAGTTTAGCACCTTTGGCATTATTCTTAACCCATTCATAACTTCTAAATGTACAAATACCTCCGTCTTTAGAAATAGATTTTGAACTAACTACAGTAGAAGTATTAGGAGCATTATGAATTACTTTTAGACCAGTATCAAGATTTTGTCCTCTTCCAGCAAATGATATACCAGTAAATTCCATTTGAGCATTTTCACCATTTAATATAGTTAAAGGATAAAGCATAGATATCTTAGAACCAAATGAACCCATTATCCATTCAACTTTAGCATTCTTCCCAACAATACATTTTTTAGTATTTAGGTTTAACATGTTTTTACTCCAGTTTTCAATAGTAGAAAATCTTAAAAATGCATTATCTTTAACAAATAATTCAACACAACCGGCATGAACATTTAGTTCATTATAACCTGGAGCAGAGCATCCTTCTATAAATTGAAGACTAGCTCCTTCATCAACAATGATAAGTGTATGTTCAAATTGTCCAGCACCAGGTGCATTAAGTCTAAAATATGATTGTAGAGGAATATCTAGTTGAACTCCTTTTGGTACATATATAAATGATCCTCCTGAGAAAAGAGCGTAGTGAAGTGCAATATACTTATGATCATTTAAAGGTACTGCTTTAGTAAAGTATTCCTTTAATAGTTCGGGATATTCTTTAATAGCAGTATCAAAGTCTGTATATATAACTCCTAAGTCTTCAACTTTTTTAGAAAGGTTATGATAAACAGCTTCAGAATCATATTGAGCACCTACACCCGCTAAAGATTCTTTTTCAGCCTCAGGTATACCTAATTTATCAAATACATTTTTAATATCACTTGGAACATCATCCCATGACATCTCTTTTTTTGCGTTTGGTTTTACATATGTAGCTATTTTATTAATATCTAATTCCTCTAGGGAAGGTCCCCAGTCTGGATTATTTAGTTCATCATAAAGTTTTAATGCTTTTAATCTAATATCAAGAACCCATTGAGGTTCATTTTTTTCTTTTGAAATTAATCTAATAACATCTTCAGAAACACCAATCTCTTTTTTTAATGAAATATCTTCGGTTCTAACGTTATAGATGTTTTCATTTATATCATCTATTCTAGTTTTCATTTTTTAATTCCTCGATTATTTCTTTGTAACCAAACTTGTCAATTTCATCAGCTAAAGAAGCATCTCCAGTTTTAACAATCTTTCCATCTACTAGAATATGAACATAATCAACATTAATATTTTTAAGTAATTTTGTGGAATGAGTAATAATAATTATACTATTATTATCATTTTTCAATAAATTTATTCCGTTAGACACGATATTTATAGCATCTACATCTAATCCTGAGTCAGTTTCGTCTAAAATTGCTAGCTTAGGATTAAGTACTAACATTTGTAATATTTCATTTTTCTTTTTCTCTCCACCTGAGAATCCAACATTTAAATCTCTATTAATTGTTTTAGATGGAATAGAAAGTTTATTCATATAATCTTCAACTTCTTTTGAGAAGTTGTATAAATTTATTTTTTCATCACTTACGGCACTCTTAGCAGTCTTTAAAAAATGAGCAACTGTAATACCTGGAATTTCTTCAGGAGTTTGAAATGACATGAATATTCCTTTTTTTGCAATTTCATTTACTTTTTCATTAGTAATATCGCATCCATCAAAGAAAATAGTTCCTTCAGTCTTTTCGTATTCAGGATTATTAAATATAGTATTAGCTAAAGTAGATTTACCAGCACCATTTGGTCCCATGATAACATGTACTTCACCTTTATTAACTGTTAAATCTAATCCTTTAAGTATTACTTTATCTGTATCTTTTACTTTTGTATGTATATTTTTAATTTCTAATAACTTTGTCATATCTTTCTCCTTATATTAAGTCTTTTAATGATTTATTCTCAAAGAATGAATCTATTGTGTTATTTAGTTCACACCAAATCTTTCTTGAAGAACAATTATTTATCTTAGGACATGTTCCTTTGTGTTCTACACATTCTACTGGTGCTAAGTCTCCTTCAGAAGCATTTATAATTTCAAGTAAGGTATAATCTTTAGGATCTCTTAATAGTTTATATCCACCTGTTGCTCCTCTTAGCGTTGCAACTAATTTTGCTTTAGTTAGAGTTGCTATAATTCTTTCCAAATATTTTAAAGATATATTTTCACTTTCAGATATTTCTTTTAATGTAATATATCTATTTTCATTGTAGTTTCTTGCTAGATAAGCCATGATTAATAAGGCGTATCTACCTTTAGTAGAAATCTTCATTTCAATCACCAGTGATATTATACTACCGCTTTGGTAGGAATTACAATTAAAATATTTATAAATCTTTGTTTTAATTGACTTTTTGTTAAATGAAATCTACACTTAGAATAGGATAGGGTAGTAATATGGATGCAATTAAAATATTTGTAGCTATACTTCCAATATTTATACTTACTTTATATGTATATGTACATGATAAAGAAAAGGAACCAACATCTCTACTATATATTTCTTTTATAGTAGGTGTATTGATTTGTATTCCTTGTATATATGTTGAAAATGTAATAGCACGTTATACAAACTTTTTACAAGCAAATATAGCAGGTGCTTTTTTGCATGTTTTATTATCAATTGCTTTAGTAGAAGAGGGATATAAATATTTAGCTTCTTTTATTATTTCATATGATAATAAAAATAATAATTATACATTTGATTCAATTGTTTATTGTGCATTTGTTGCATTAGGATTTGCATTCTTTGAAAACCTTTTATATTTAAAAACTTTATCCTTAAATTCAATAGTTTTAAGAGCATTTACTGCTGTTCCTGTTCATTTATCTTGTGGTATTATGATGGGCTACTTTTTATCCAAAGCAAAACAAGATATAAAAAGAGAAAAGATTAACTTCTTAAAGGCTCTTATGGCACCTGTTATGGTTCATTCAATATATAACTATTATTTAGTATATATAACTAGCGAGTTTAGAATTCATTTAGCATCATCTTTAGTTAAACCAGTTACATATACATTATTAATATTAATTTTAGTAGTGCTATTCTTATTTAGTCATTATCTATTAGTTGCATCAGCAATGAGTGATAAAAAAATAAAGAAAAAGAAAACAGACAATTAAGTCTGTTTTTTTTACCACATATTTGTATATGTACCGTCTTCAGTATAGAAGTCATCTAATCTATTAATATAAGTGTACTCTTTATAAAGTGTTCCACCGGATTGTTTTTTACTTACTTTATTAAGCCATACACCGTGATTAAGAGACTCTGCTACATAAATATATGTATCATCCATAGCAGCAATAAGTGCTATATGACCATTTATACCAATTATATCTCCAACTTTATAGTCTCCATTATTTGCATAGTCATATGTTAGAGTATGCATTTCTCCTAGGTCAGATAAATCAGGAGCCTTAGGATTATCATTAAATCCTGATCCAATATCTCCAATATCATGTCCTGAGTTTAGAAGTGACCATGACACAAATCCAGAACAATCAAGACCATTTGGATAATTAACATTTGTCTTCCATCCATATGTATCATCATAATTTGGAAGTCCACATCCCCACATTTGAGGTTTCCTACAATGTATAGCTTTCAAATCTTTATACTTATCTTCACTTAAATATAAACCAATATGATAGTATCTTCCTTCACCATCAACATATCTTTGACCACTGGTATTATTTAATCTTCCATGTTCAAAGAAGTAAGGTATTCTATATCTAAACGATAATGTCATAAATCTAATGGTTTGTATTAAAGCAGCTCTTGAACCTTTTCCTTCTGCTGCTATTCTAGTAGCAAGTATATCATCAAGTAAATGTGCTTCATCTTGAGAATATTTACCACATGGAAGGAATGGTTTTTTAGGGTTATATGTAGGTTTCATAATAATATCGGTTACTATTACATTGGTTTCAGCAACAATACCATTAATAGATTCTGCTTTGATTGTAGCAGTTCCTTCTTTTAACCCATGAATAAGTCCATCATTAACGGTAACAATACTATCATCACTGGTACTCCATTTAAGAGTTTTATCTCCATTTTCTCCTGCAGTAGTAACATTTGCTCTTAGTTGATATTCTTCATCTATAGCAAGATAATATTTTGGAGTATTCATTTCAACACTTTTAACATCATTGATTGTAACTGTAATTTTTTTAATATCCTCAGTTAGTCTGTTCTTAACAACAACCTTGTAGTTTCCAGTATTGACATTGAACTTACATTCACCGTTGCTTGCATGTATCCAATTCACTCCATCAATGGAACAAACTGGATTAAGAATATCATTTTGTATTTTTACTGTCATATCCTTTGAGTCATCCTCTAATAGTTCACTATAACTAAAGTTAACTATTCGTATTGGTAAGACGAAATAACAGTATATAAATGGTGTACTAGAAAGAAATAGTATTAAAAAAAATACAAATACAAATCCTAAAACTTTTTTCATTTCTATCACTAAGAATACAATAACACAATCTAGTTTTATTAACAATTAAAAAAGGTATATATGTATCATTTTGCTTGAATTAATTATGCTATAATAAAAGTAGGTGAGAATATGAATAAAGAATTGTTTTTTAAAGCTGTATCTAAGTTTATTTTAGGAGTATTATTAGTAGGTTTATTATTATTTATTCCAGCAGGATCATTAGAATACTGGAATGCTTGGGTATTCATGGGAATACTATTTATTCCTATGTTTATAGGCAGTATTATATTATTGTTTAAAAATCCTATGTTATTAAAATTAAGATTAGATGCTAGAGAAAAAGAAAGCGAGCAAAAACAAGTAATCTTACTAAGTGGATTAATGTTTCTAACTGGATTTATTGTAGCTGGTTTAAATTATAGATTCTCATGGATTGTTATACCTGATATAGTTGTAATTATTTCTATAATATCATTTATAATATCTTATATTTTATATGCTGAGGTGTTAAGAGAGAATACCTTCTTATCTAGAACTATAGGTGTTCAAAAGAATCAAAAGGTTATTGATACAGGGTTTTATTCTATTGTTAGACATCCAATGTACTCCATAACTCTTATAATGTTTTTATCTATGCCATTAATACTTGGTTCTATTATTTCATTTATTATATTTTTAATATATCCATTTATAATTGTTAAAAGAATTAAGAATGAAGAAAAAGTATTAGAAAAAGACTTAGATGGTTATAAAGAGTATAAAAAGAGAGTTAAATATAAATTAATTCCATTTATATGGTAAATAAAAACACTAACAATCATGTTAGTGTTTTATTTTATAGTTTATCAACTTCTTCAATGAATCTATTTAATCCTTTATACCATTCAAGCATTCCTTTTTTCCTCTCAGCAAACTTATTAAATTCTTCTTCATTATATGTATTTTTGCTTTTCCATCTATCTAGTGCACGTTGATAACATGTTTCAACACTTGTTCTCATGATTATTATTTGTCCCTTTAGAATAGAGTAGTCACGTATATTTCGATATTGTGCTGAGTCAATTACTAGTGTTTTATTACTATCTTTAAAACAATCTAATACTTTTAAATAAAAATCATCAAAGTTAGTAAATAAATAATCCTTTGGCTTATCACCAAAAATGGTTCTTAACTCTTCACTTTCTTTATTATCGGATTCATTTTTATTAAAAACAATATCCGTATCTATTACTATGTAATTGTCATCTTTATTGTATTTATCACAGAAGAATGATTTACCACTTCCGGATTCACCTGTGATATTAATTATTTTATCATCAGTAATAATTTTAATATAAGGTTCTTTATTAATCTTAAGATCGATAAGTATATCTTCGTTCATTTTTATCACCTATAAGTATTATACTATAAGAAAAAGTAATAAGACTATTCTTTGCTTTATAGTTAACACGATATTTAGATATAAAAACACTAACAATCATGTTAGTGTTTTACTTTTATAAACTATAATATTCTTTAATGAATCCTATAATATCTGAGTTGTTTTCTTTCACTTTTGGATCTTGAAGTAATTCTTCAATAGTAAAGTATTCTCCATCTATGTTAGCTCCAACTTCATAGAAATAATGATGATATGTTCTATTTTCTTTATGTGATACAGAGTACTTATCATGTACTTTATCAAATAAGAATTTAACATTATCAGTATTAAACTTTTCTTTTATTTCTTCTATGTTATTACCTTTGATATTAGGAAATAAGTACATATCCCATCTTTCATCAAAGTAGTTTAAAAATTTATTGTCTTTTTTTACTATAATTATTGAATGTACGCTTTCCATATTTAACTCCTAACATAAATGATTATATTATAAATAATATGATAATAATAGTTATATATACTAAATCTACTTTAACTATTTATCATTATAGAGATGGCTTTTATTTCTAAATGGTTCAATAATCATAGAAATTTAAAACTTATTTATCAGTAATTTTTAATGCTAAATCATTTATTATTTTATCTCTTTTTTCACCATAAGAAGTATTTATTAAATTAGCATTATATTTCTTACATTCATCCTTTAATTTTTTATTTAAGTCTAATATTACTTTAATATTTCTTTCTACATCTTCAATACGAGAAGAATATTCATAGTCTTTAGAGTATTTAATTAATATATCTCTTATATTATCTTCATTTAAATCTAAATTAGCTAAATAATAAAACTCTAAATTATCTTTACTCTTTAACTTATTATATACTTCTGGACCATAAATAAACTCAAAAACTGAATTGATACCATGCCTAGAAGCATCAGTTAATGCATACTCAATTAACGATTCCATAAATGGCAAATAATCTTCTAAAGGTAGTCCATCTTCAAACCAAGCAGCATCAACACTATTTGTAATATGATCCATATTATAATAATTATATCCATATTTTGTTTGAAGTAGTCTTCCCAATGTAGACTTTCCAGATCTTTTATTACCACCAATAATAACTACTTTTCCTTTATTCATAATATATTCACCTAGAAATATTATACCATGAAAAAAAGTAGCTAGGCTACTTTGATTACTTAATGGCACGATAATCATAATTGTTTCAAACTTTTATTATGTTACATAAAATAAACAATTAAATCAGCAATAGTCATGATATAATATTTATGATAGGAGTTGTAAATATGAATGAGTATATTAATTTAGATGAAAAGAATATTGAAGAAGAGCATATCTGCTGTGCAATTGGGGATCCTAAACATCAAGAAGGTGTAGATAAAAAGAAAGAATGGATTAAGAGTAAATTAAAAGATGGACATGTATTTAGAAAACTAAATGCAAGAGGTAAAATCTTTATTGAATATGAACCTATTGAAACTGCATGGACTCCAGTTATAGGTAAAAACTATATGTATATTTATTGCTTATGGGTAGCAGGGAGTTTTAAAGGAAAAGGTATAGGTAAAGAATTATTAGAATATGCTATTGAAGATGCTAAATCTAAAAAAATGAGTGGTGTATGTACTTTGGTATCACAAAAGAAGAAACCATTT
>DJYF01000055.1 GCA_002450035.1 Caryophanales bacterium UBA6985
GGTATATTGTAGATAGTGAGGAGGATGAAAATGATTAGATTAATGATATATGATGATCGTAAGTGTTGGATTAGAATATTCAAAAGAAGAGGAATATCTTTTTATTTATGTGTAATAATTAATAGGTTAAAAGGATATAGAGTGGAGGAATTATGAAAATAATAGAAGATGTAACTGATAAATATTATGAAATGTTAGATAGTTTTAGAGCTGATAATTTTTTAAAAGTTATGGAAATACAAGACAATGAAATTGCTTATGGTGAATCTTATTTTGATATTGAGAAAAGATTAATTAAAAATAAAGATGAAAGATTCATGAAAGATATTGAATTATTAGAAGAACTAGAATTTAATTTAAGACTTAATAATATTAGAATTGTTAGAATTAAATAGGAGGATTATTTAATGAAAAATAGATCAATAACTTATTATCAAAGAAGAGTTATCCAGGTGGATAAATTACAAGATAATGAAGATAATAAATTAATAAAATATATTTATATATTATTAAAGAGATATTATACTCATAAGTGGGAGGCATATTATGACGAAGAAGAGAAGAAGAGCAATAAAACAAAGAAGACAACCTACAAAGGAAGATATAAGACAAAAGAAATATAAACAAGTTAAGAAATTAAGTCAAAAAGCTAATGTTAAATTAAAGAATTTAAAAAGAGTTGCAAAAGAAGGAACATGGGCTAGTAGAAAATTAAAGAATAGACTTTCAACAAAAAGATTAAAAGCATGGAGTAAAATTGGAAAAATTAATGTTAATAAAAAATTATCTGTTACTGATTTAAAGATGATAGAAAAAGCAATTAATCAATTTTTAGCAAGTAAAACATCTACTAGAAGAGGAATAGAAGAAGCTAAGAATAGAGTTAGAGATTCAATTAAAACTACTCTAAATGAGGAGGGATATGATCTAACTGATGAAGAAGCTGATACATTTTATTCTATGTTAGAAGATGATGATTTTAATTATTTTGCCGATAAAGTAGGAGCTAGTACTATGTGGGCTATTATGGATGATGCTATTGAGTATAATGAATCTGATACTAAATTTGCTAACAGAATAGAAAGATATGTAGCAACTATAAATGATCTTGATACATTAGAAAAAATACAAAATTTATATAACAAATATTTGAGAAAGTGAGGAATGTAGAATGTGTTGTATTATAAAGAGTTTCAAAAAAATGATTATGTTCCAGAAATATTAGGAAATAAAAAGAAGTTCGATAATACAATATATACATTCGATATAGAAACAACATCATATTATATATATGGAGGAGAAATATATCCAGCAAGTGAATATTTAAATTTATCTAAAAAAGAACAGGAAGAAGTTGAATATAGATCTAATATGTATATATGGATGTTTGGAGTAAATGATATAGTGTATTATGGAAGAACATGGGAAGAATTTATAGATTTTTTAGATATGTTTGATAAGAAACATAAATATCTAAAATATATCTATGTACATAATTTATCATTTGAGTTCCAGTTTTTAAAAAGTATTATACATTTTAAAGAAGTAACAGCTAGAAAAAGTCATAAAGTTATGAAAGCAATAACAAGAGATTATAATATTGAATTTAGATGTAGTTATTTTTTATCTAATTGCAAATTAGAAAAACTTCCAGAACTTTATCATTTAAATGTTAAAAAGTTAGTAGGAAACTTAGATTATAAAAAATTAAGACATTCTAAAACTACTTTATCTGATAAAGAATTAGAATACTGTGAAAATGACTGTCTTGTTTTATATGAGTATATAAAGTTTGAATTAAGATCATATTTAGACATAAAACATATACCAATGACATCAACAGGAAAAGTTAGAAGAGAATTACAGGAATTAACTAGAACTAATTATGCATATAAGAGAAGAACATCTAAAGCAATAAATGAGAATCCTATAATATTTAATAGATTACAGGAAGCATTTTTTGGAGGTTATACTCATGCAAATTATATTTGGACTGATGAAGTAATAAAGAATGTTGATTCATTTGATGAAACATCAGCTTATCCATATGTAATGGTATCAGAAAAATATCCATCTAGTGAATTTAGAGAATGTAAAATAGAAAAAGCTAGTGATATGTCAAAGCATTTCTGTTATATTCTAGTAGTAAAATTTAAGAATGTAGTTTCTAAATATTATAACAATTTTATTAGTGCTAGTAAATGTAGAGATATTCGTGGTGCTAAATATGATAATGGTAGAATAATAGAAGCTAAAGAATTTACTATGACTTTAACAGAAGTTGATTTTAACTTTTATTTAGAAACATATGATTTTGAATATGAAATTATAGAGAGTTACTATGCAACTAAAACATATTTACCTAGAATAGTAATTGATTTTATATTAGATAAATATGTATTAAAAACTAAATTAAAAAATGTAGAAGAGGCTGAACTTGAATATCAGATAGAAAAAGGTAAATTTAATTCTATTTATGGAATGAGTGTTACTAATACTATAAGAGATAATGTCATATATAAGGATGATATAGAGGAATGGTTTGAAGAAGAATTAACTAATGAGGAAATAATAGAGAAATTAGGAAAAGAGAAGAAAAAGGCATTTCTATCATTTTCTTGGGGTGTATATGTAACAGCATATGCTAGAAGAAATTTATTAAAAAGAGTTATTGATTTAGATCAATATGTAGTATATTGTGATACAGATTCAATAAAACTTGCTCCTGGATATGATAGAGAAGTATTTACAAAGTATAATAATTATGTAAAGAAAAAAATAGCATTTGTTAGTAAAGAATTACATATTCCTATAGAGAAATATGAACCAGTTGATATTAAAGGTAATAAACATTTATTAGGAGTATTTGAATCAGAAACTAAAGGAAATTCAAAATATACATATCAAGAGTTTATTACTCAAGGTGCTAAAAAGTATGCTGTTAAACAAGATGATAAAATACATATTACAGTAGCTGGAGTTCCAAAGAGTGGATCAAGTGAATTAGATGATTTACATAAATTTAAGGATGATTTAGTATTTCATCATGAGGCAACTAATAAGAATCTACTTATTTATGTAGAAAATCAATACCCTGTAGATATGATAGATTATCAAGGAAACAAATTAAAAGTAAAAGATAAATCAGGATGCTCATTAATTCCTACTACATATGTATTAGGAAAAAGTATGGATTACTGTACTTTACTTGATGAAGCATCTAGTAAAAGAGCAAGATTTAAGGAGGGATAATATGTTGGCTTATGAGGATTATAGTAAACAAAAGAAAAGAAGAGGAAATTTTAGAAATACTACAAAAGAAGAAAGAGCTGAAATATTAGGAAATGTAATTTGTCCAAGATGTGGTTATCAGAATCATATATTTTATGTAAAAAAATATGGAACATGTCATTTATGTGGAGTTACTTTAGATAATAATTATTTTAAAAAGATGATTTATAGGAGGTTATATGAAAACAGAAGAACGAATGAAATATAATAGCTTTTATGGTAAACAAGTTACTGATGATATGATTAAAGAAAGAAATTTAAAATTTATTAAAGATTTTTCTGGTATAAAATTATCGGATATATTAAAAGAAAATAAAATAGATTCCAGTAACTTTTATAAAGGAAGAGTATCTAAGGAAAAAGTTAGATTAATTAAAGATCAAATTGATAAAGAAATAATAAGGATTTATTATGAAAGTAAAAACTAGATATAATATAGATAGAATAAATAAAGAGGGTGCTCAGATTAATATAATCCATGGGAAAAGAAGTGGAGGAAAAAGTTATCAAGCTAAGCATAAAAGAGCTGTGAATAAATATTTTGATGGAGAAAATCCTAGGTATTACTCTAGTTATAAAGATAAAGATAAAGTATTTGAAGAAATACTAGAAAAAGGAACTAGATTTATTTTACTTAGAAGATTTAAAGATGAAATATCTACATCTAATATAGAAGAGTATTTTAATGATGTTGATATAATGAAAATAACAGATAATAGATGTGATAGTGTAGTAGCATTTCGTGGTAGAATATATCTTGCTAAAATAAATGAAGAAACTTTAAAACCTGTTAAACATGAATTAATTGGATATTATAGAGCTTTATCACAGGAGCAAGTATCAGCTGGAATTAGTTTACTAGATGTAACTGATATTATATTTGAGGAGTTTGTTTCTCGTACTATGTATTTAACAGAAAGAGAACCTGATAAATTAATGAATTTTTATTCTACAATAGATAGAGGTAGAGGAAAAGTTAAATTGTGGCTCCTTGGTAATTCTATCACTAGAATATGTCCTTACTTTTATAGATGGGGATTATCTGATTTAATTAAAAATATGAAAAAAGGAGATATTAGAACTAAGTGGCTTCCTACTGGAGAAATAGATGAGGATGGAGTTCCAATTGAAGTAAAACTTGCTATAGAATACTGTGAAAATACAAGCGGTACTAATTATGCTATAGGAGATAATGCTGATATGATTAATAAAGGAGACTGGCAAACAGATCCTCAACCTCATCTACCTAAATCTAAAAACTCTTATGATGTAGAATTTAGAATAGGATTTTTATTTAATACATATAAGTTTTTAGGAGAATTATTAGTAGATAAAGATACATTTGATTTAGTGTGGTTTATTTATCCATATGAGAAAGAGTTCAAAGATGATATACTAGTAATAAGTAATGTAATAAAAACATCTCCATTATGGCAAAGAGATATATATGATATTACATTAAATAATAAAAGAATACATGATTTATTAAGAGATACTTTTCATGAATCAATGATATTTTATTCATCAGATTTATGTGGAACTGATTTTAAACAAGCAATAGATTTTACAATAAAGAAATAGGAGGGATAATATGTTATTTATAATAGGATTAATATGTGGATCTATAGGATCTACATTAATGTTATTTTTAATATGTAGTTTAATAGTAGGAGATGAGAAAGATGAGTAATAGAAATAGTAAAATAATATTATGTAAAAATATTAATATTGATAGAGAATATAAAAATGTTACTTCGTATAGTACTCAGCAGATGTTAGCATTATGTAGAAGTCAGGATCACTTAATTAGAGAATTAGATGATTACTCATTTGTAAGAGTACAAGAAAGAAATAGAATTAATACTGATTTTACTTATGCTGAGTGTATTCAAGCTAATTATTTAGCAATTCAGAATCCAGATTTTTCAAATAAATGGTTTTTCTGTTTTATTGATAAAATAGAATATAATTCTGATAATGCTACTATAATTAATTTTACAGTAGATGCTTGGAGTACTTGGTTTGATAATTGGAATCCTAGAACATGTTTAGTTTTAAGAGAACATGTTAATTCTGATAATGTAGGAGAACACACATTTCCAGAAGGATTAGAACATGGAGATTATATAGCTAATCTTTATGAAGAAGTAGGAAGTTTTGATGTAGAAAATTGTAAAGTAGTAGTCGGAACTACATGGCTTCCATCTAATACTCCAAATTTACCTAGTACTCAATATTATGGAGGAACATTCTCAGGAGTTTATTATATGGCATTTGATTATATTAATGCTAAAAAGTTTGTTAAGGCTTTAGATGGATTAGGAAGAGGAGATGCTATAGTAACAATATTCATGGCTCCAGCTTCTCTATGTCCTGGAGTTACATATGAGGCTGATATTAATAGTAAAGAAAATGATGGAATGGGTGGAACTACTGATGTTACATATCATGTTGTTTGGACATTAATTCCTAATAATTATGGAGGAGTAATGATCTTATCAGATTATACAATTACATCTCCTAATACTTTAAATGGATATACTCCTAAAAATAATAAACTATATTGTTTCCCATATAATTATTTATTAGTTACTAACCAAGTAGGAGGAAATGCTGAGTTTCATTATGAAGATTTTATTAATAATACAGCTGTATTTAATATAATAGGAACATTATCTCCTGGATGTAGTGTTAAAATGTATCCAGAAAATTATAAAAAGATTCCTGATTCAGCAACTAATCATCCTGGATTTAATGATGGATTAGTAGGAGCGAAATTTCCTATATGTTCATGGCAAAATGATTCATTTACTAATTGGATGACACAGCAAAGTGTAAATGTTATGATGAAACAAATTGAAACAGGAATATCACTAGCTTCATTCTTAGCAAGTGGAGGAGAAGTAGGAGGAGGAGATTTATTCTCTGGACAAGCTAAATATTTATCAGAAAGATATCAAAGAGCACTTGTTTCTCCTCAGTCTTCTGGATCACTTAATGGAGGAGATGTTACATTTGCTAGAAATGAGCAAAATTTTGGATATTATAAAATGTCAATAAAGAGTGAGTATGCTAAAATGATAGATGATTATTTTACTAAATATGGATATCAAGTTAATACTTTAAAAGTTCCTAATATAATTGGTAGGCAAAATTGGAACTATATTCAAATAGCTAATGATGATGAGATAGGAAATGGATCTGTTCCATCATCTTATATGGAAGAAATAAATAACGCAGTAAGACGTGGTATTACTATCTGGCATAATCATTCTAATATAGGAAATTACAGTTTAAATAATCCAATAGTATAATAAAAAAGAACTCGAGTTAAGAGTTCTTTTTATTATACTTGAGTACCAGTAAACTTATACCAATTACCCCATGAATTACCTGATAAAGTTCTATAGTAAATCTCAGGAGTTGCGATATTAGGAATTAATTTTTGATAAAGTCTAATTGTATTATTCCATGTTAAATATCTACATTCTAATTTAAATCCACCTGTTACTCCAGTTGGTACATTTGTAAGAGTTGATGTTTGAGCTGCTGCATTACTACACCAATTTCCAACACCTACATTATTTAGTGATGTATTATTAGGAATTAATCTATTCATCATGGTGTCATATGCACTCCAGTTTGACCAACCATCAGCCGTTAAAGCTCTAACAAAAATAATGTTATCTTTAGAATTACAATAAATTGTTTGGAGGATTCTATCTGTTCTATCAGTTAAATATTTAACTTCCATACTAAATGCAACACTAGGCATTGCATCAGGTTTATTTAATAAACTATTAGTTATTTCTCCACTATAAGAAGAATAATTTCCTACTACTAAATCATTTAAATCAGTACCACTTCCAAGAATAAGATTATCACCTAACATTGAGAAAGTTGCCCAATTAGAGAATGTATAATAATCGTTATTTTCTTCTTTATTTCCATGTCTAGTCCATACTTTACTATTAAAGTTTTGAATTGCTATTTGATAAACGTGTTCTGGAATAGTTGTTATCATAGTAATTAATTTAAATCCTACATTAATAGGTGGTTTATTAGATAATGTATTAGCAATTGCTTGAGTTGGACAACAATATGTACCAGGTGCTACATAATCATCTAAATCTTCATTAGCACTTATTAAATGAGGTACATTAGTTTCAGCTAAATTTAAATATCCTGTTATTCCTTTCATTATATTATATCTTTCTAAAGTAATTTCAGGATTATATCTTCCATTTTCAGTATTACTTATTAAATTATATCCAGAAGAAGTTATTTCTATATCTCCATTATAAAAGGTAAAATATGTTTCAATATCTTTTGCTTTTCTTCTAATATAAGCATATTGAGTTGTTACATTTGACATTCCAACAGCAATTTTAGGATTCCAGAAATTGTTTTCATATTCAAAATCATATTGATCTCTAGCATTAATTCCATGATGTTCTATTTTTAATAAATCAGGTATTTGTAATCCTTGATCTATAATTACAGTCTCAGCTGCTTTTTGAATATCTCCAGTAAATAATAAACGTAAGTTTTTATGATTTACTTGTGTAACCATTGAAAAGTTATTATAAATTGTCATATCAGCTTGAATAGTTTCATTATAAGCAATTTCATTATAATATGAATCAAAATCATTAACATCAGCATTTAAGAAGTTAATTGAAATATCATCAAAAACATTTACAGTTGTTTCATTAGTACATTGAATATAAGGAATGTTTCTTGTATTTAGTGCATTTATTATCTCTTGTTCTTTTTCAGGTATATATGAAGTAGAACCTATAAATCTAGTGTAATCAGGTGTAGGTGGTAAATAGAAAGTACATTCTGAAAAATCAAAATCATTATCATTTAACATATAAAGTAAATTACCTACATGATCAATATGATAATGTGAAACAATAGCATAATCAAATTTAGTTAATCCTTTATTAATAAGTTTATTTTTTATATTTAAATAAGTTGTTAATCCACCATCATCTGCAAAATCTATAATTATATTTTTATTTATACCATCGCTTTTACATTCCAATATTGACATATCTCCATATGTATCTGTTTGAGGAAAATAACATTCGATAGTACTTTTGATAAATACAGATAAAAGTCTTTCAAAAGTACCATCTAATACCATTTGATCTAATTTATTGTTAACTTCCTCTTGTAGATTTAATTCATCAAAAGTATCATTTATATATTTTTGTAATTCAGTAAAAGCTTCATATAATTTAGTCATATCTTCTTCGACTAAATTCTGATTAGTTATATTATCATTAATAGCTTTCATTAATTTCATTAGCATTCCATAATTTGTAAGTTGATCAAAATCATTTTCTAAAAATGGAAAATTATTAACTCCCCATGTATTTATTTGATATATTAGCCATGTTTTAAATGGTGTCATATTTTTATATTTATTTTGATCTGGTTTATAATCTATAGCCATATTATCACTCCTTTCTAATTTAAGCTATAAAATAAATCATCTAATTCATCAAATATAAGTTGATAAATTGATTTTATTTCATTTTGAAAATTTTTATAAATTTCTATTTTATCATGCTGTGTCCTAGTAATTCTTTCAGATTCTGTTCCATTACTAGATTTAGTATCTCTTCCAGTTTCAGTATTAGTAGAATTACCACTTGAAGTATTTTGATTTAAAGTATAATCTGTCATATATGTTCCAGCTTCAATATCATTTAGTCTTCCTTGAGGTGTATCAGAATACCTTGTATCATCTCTTGAAGTACTACTTAATTGTGATGTATTAGTAACATTATTAGTTCCAACAGATTCATCTTCTTTAGATGTTTCTCTTTCTACTATTTCTCCATCATTAAATAAATCCCAATTTTCTAATGAATCAAACATTTTATTATAGATAGGCATAATTGAATTAAGTTTTACATCTAAAGCTATTTTAAAAGCTGTAGGAGTTTCATATCCAATTCTTCTCATCATATAATTATTTAATATCATTACTTCAAAATTTTCTTTTGTTATATGTTCTGTTAAAGGATAATCAAAATCAAATATTTTATCTCTTCCATTTCTTGCTAATTCACTTTTTTTAACTGGTGTATCATTTTCAAAATTAACTATTGATTCTAATAAACTATATATAGTAGGAGGTTTATTACAGTCATTAGGAAGCATTGGATAAAACATTGGTATTATGCTCCATGGAAACATCTTCATCACCTCCAGTAAGTTCATTTATATTAGTTATTGGTTCATCATTAGAACATGGTGTACCATCATAATAACATAACTCTATATTTAAACCCCATTTTTTATTAATCTTTTTTATAGCATCAAATCTAGGTTCATATCTATTAAAACGACTTGCTACAGTTCCTCCTTGAGATACAGCTATTTCATCTGTTATTACTCTTTCTTTTTTCTGTTCAACTAAACTAGCTATTCCAATTAATCTATAGAACTCAGCCCATTTCTTAGCCATATGATCATCTATTTTATCTGTAACAAAAGGAGCAGGATCTAAGATACATTGTAATTCATTCAAATCTAAATTCTTATAAGATACAACTTTTTCAACTAATCCATCTATTTCATTTAGAGAATCTTCTACAGATTTTAGTTGACCTTGACTAGTTCTCCAAAGTCTTGGAGTTTTTTGCTGTGAAATATTGACATCGCAAACTCTTTCACATAATCCTAATCTTTCAGCATATTGTAATATATCAGCATAAATAGACATATATGAATTATTATCATACATAATAACAAATTCATCTTTCATTAAAACTCTTTGATATCCATTTTCTCCATGTACTATTATGCTTGTTGGTCTTCCATATACATCCTTTTTAAGAATATTAGTATAAGGTAGACAAATAACTGATTCTAATCCTTCATCATAGAAAAAAGCAACAGCTCCATTATAAAGTAAACAATTATTCATATATCTCTTATCTATTAATTCTGGTAAATTTCTAAATAAAAATACGTTTGTTGCTAAAGATACTAATTGTCTTTTATACATTCTATATGTTAATAAATTAGTTAATTGTGAATTTATTAATTTACTTCTCATATTATTCTCCTTTCTAAATATTTAAAAAAGAGAGGGATTAACCTCCCTCCCTTTAAGGATTTTTATAATACTACAGTAACAGTTGCTGTTCCTGTTTTAGTTTCATCAAATACTGATGTAGCTGTTACAGTAACTTCTTCTATACTTGCTGTAGTAGGAATAGTAAGTACTCCAGTAGTAGCATCAATACTAATTCCATCAGCTTCACTTGTCTCATCAATACTCCATGTAACTGATTTATTAGCAAATCCTGTAGTTACTACATTAGCACTAAATTCTACTGGTATTCCAGGAGATACACTAACTGTAGCTGGTGTAACAGTAACACTAGTTACTCCAGGAGTATCACTAGTTAATGCACAAGCTCCATAGAATGGTGAAGTTGCAAAACATCTCCAAATATGTAAGAAATGATTAGCTTTAAGTGTTTGAGGATTATAAAACATTGTTTCTTTTCCAGTTTCTTGAGCATTATCAAGAGCATAGTTTCTATCTTGGTACCATTCTCTATGCATAATTACACAATGTAATGATTCAAGAGCTGTAATCTCAGCTTCACTAAATTCTACATATTGATCTCCTAATAATTTTGAAAGTCTTTGTGTATCATGTTCACTAAATGAATCAATTAGAACTAACTTATTAATTTTAAAATCAGCATCATTTTTAAAGAATGAAGTTGCTAAAGTTTCTGTAGAGAACTCAGCTTCAAATGAAGCATCAATTATAGCAACTTGATCTCTAAATGAAACAGCATTTCTTATTCCAGCTGGATTATAGTTAGGACTTCTAAAAGTCATTAAGTTAGATACAGTTTTAATAGCTGTAGCTTTTTCACGTGCTGATAATGAATCATAATTATCAATTTTCTTAGATGTTACAGTTCCATCTAATACTCTTCGACATAACATATATTTATCAACTAAGAAAATATCATAAATCATTGATTCATATAACATTCTAACTACTTCATCTACAAAATTAAATAAACTTTGTTCTGATTCAAAAGCCATAGACATTTGATCATCACTTGTAGTAGTCTTATAGTATTTTTGATAATTTAATACATGAATATGATTAAATACATTAGGAACTTCTGTTTCAATAAATTTATCTTCATCAGCTAAATCATCATTATAATCATGAGGATCTACTAAATCTAACATTAATTCACGAACAGAATCTCCCCAAGCCATAGTACCACGTGTAGTGAAATCCCATGGATTATCCCATCCATTTCTATCAATAACTGTTAAAGCTATTAAGTTAACAGTATTAATAAAAGCATTTTTATAACGATTATTCTTAGATATTAATTCTCCAATTCTTGGAATATTATTTTTATCTCCTTGTACTGGTAAATCTACTTGTCCTTGAAGTTCTGGAGTTACATTAATAATATAAGATAATAACTCATCTCCAGTAATAGAATTACCATTAACTCTAAGAGTGTCTCTTGTAGCCATACTTCTCACTCCCTTTCTTAATCTTCAGTAATGCTACGAACATCAATATATTCTTCTTCTTTCATTTCTGGAGTTACTTCAATTTTTTCTTCAGAATCAGCTACTCCAGATAAAAATCTTTCTTTGTATTTTTGCTTTAATGATGCTATCTCTTCTTCTTTAGCTACCATTTCAGCTTTAATAGAATCAAGCTCTTCTTGTAAGCTATTATCTACTTCTACATCAAAAGAATCTTCAATATCTTCTAATAATTCAATAACTAAATCATCATTATCTGTTATTTTATCACTAAGTTTTTTCTTTAATTCATCTTTAGTAAGTTTAGACATGAATAACACTCCTTTCTAAAATACTAAATATCACAAAAAAAGGTAATTGTCAATATTACCTTTTTTCCTCTCTAAATTTTCTAGCATATAATACCCATGGAAATTTATGAATTTTTTTCTTTTCTTCTACAGGTGGTGGAGTTGGTCCATCATATTCTCTCCAGTTATGATTATATCCATTAATAATAACTGTATCATTTACATAATTAGCATCATATATATGCATTGAATTTTTTAATTGCCATGCTGGTATAGGTGGTACGTATTCTCCACCTTGATAAGTTCCACGTGCTACATTGTAATGTACATGATCACCAGTAACATATCCAGCTGTTCCAGTTCTTCCTATTAATGTTCCTTGTGTAACAATTGTTCCAACAGTTGAGTAAGGTGGCGAATTATCATGACCGAATTGAAAACATACATAATCAAGCGTTCCATCAGGCAACCAAACTTTATCAACACTTTCCCAGATTCTTCCATTAGCACTAGTATCAAAAGTAGAATTAACTAATTTGCATGTACAAGGTGCATAATATGGACATCTATAAACTCTTCCAAAAGAGCCCCAACCTAAGAAGTCAACACATAATGTTCCTTGATGTGAAGTACTTCCATTTTCATCCTGTGATATATTCATATATTCTAATGGAAATAAACAAACTTCATGTCCATCAGATGCAAACATTCTTTGAAGTGGTTTCATTAATAATTACCATGCTCATATTTAGGATCATTAGTTATTGGAGTAGCATCTGTTACTCTAACATAACATTCTCCAAAATCTCTAGTAGATATTTTAGCAAATTTTAATCCTCTTATCTCTTCATATCCTAATATTTTATATGTTAATCCTCCAAATTTTTGAGGTTTAAGTTGTCCCTTTAATACTCCAGATACTGTATATACATTTCTAAGTAAAATCCACTCAGGAATATTAATATATTCATTTTTACTTGGACCTGGATTAGAATGTTTAATTAATTGATTAGGAATGAAAGCTCCAATAATACCATCATATGTGATATTTGAAAGTACTACATATGGATGAGGAGCATTTTGTTGTAAACATTGAAAAGTACCGTTTCCATTATCTCTTACAAAAAATCCTATATGAGAATAAGGTGCAACTTTACAATTTCCCCAAACAACTAGAGTTCCTTTAATCATATTATTAATAGCTGTTTCTGTAAAATGATTTAATAATCCATTACTATTCTTTTCAGTAGCCCAGTCTTTAGCATATCCTGTTCTAGTACAATATACTTGAAAACCTGGATTATAACATTCATTAAAATATTTAGCTAAATCTACACATTGATAAGGTTGTTTCTTAGGAAATCCATCTGTATCAATTCTTCTACCTAAAGTAATATCAATAAATTCCTGGAAATCTTTTAATTCCATACTATCCCTCCTCTTCTATTTTATCATTATTTTCTAAATTAATAGTTTCTGTAACTTCATCATCTATAATAGCTTCATCTGGTAAAGTTACCTCTTCTATTTGAATAATATCACTATGAGGATATTCTACAGTAGTTAAATCAACTATTTCTAATTCTTTTTTTTCTTTATTTTCTTTTTTCTTAGACATTTTTATTCATCTCCTTTATTTTCCAATTTATAAACTCTTTCAGATAAATTAGATAAATTTTGATTCATAAGATCAAGAGTTTTAGTTACATCTTCTAAAACTTTAACATTATTATCAAGACTTTTTTTCATATCTTCTAAAATATATTTACCTAATAAAATCAAAGCTAGAAAAGATGCTAATCCTATTCCTCCATTCATTAAAACAGAATAAATTTGCTCCATATTTACAACTCCTTTCTAGCTTAATTATAACACAATTAAATTAATCTACTACTACAAGTGATAAGAAATTATGTCCTTTTTCCTCAGCTGATATATTAATAGGTTTAAACTTAACATGATTTTCTTTACTTGGTAATCCATTAATTGATGTAATATCTGAGAATGCTCTATAACACATTTGAGATCCTGTTAAATAAGATTTACCATTTACATCAAATAATACTAATATATGTTTAGTTCTTGTAACAGTTTCTCCAGTATTTTCATTAAAACTATCATTGTCTCTAGCTATAACATAGCATCCTACACATTCAATTACTTGATCTACAAAATCTTTTAAATAATGATCTGGTTTTTGCATTCCATTAACTAACATATTAGCATCCTTTTTATCACTAATATCTACAGTAGTAAATTTCTTTACTCTATCAGATTCATCAATACTATTAGTTAATTGAATTGCTTTTACTTCCTCCTTTTTTATTAAACTATTTTTTGTTTCTTGCTCTTTCATAATATTTCCTCCTTTGAGCTTCCTATATTCAGTGGATTATATCCACCTAGGAGATATTAATAGGGGGTTAAGTTTCATATAATATCAATATCTCCTAGCTAGATATAATTCTAGCTTTATAATCCTATTTGTTCCATCATTTCTCCTATACATAAATGAGTTTGTTCATATATAGAATTAAAATCTATAAATTGATCAAAATGTACATCAAACATTTCTATTCTACGATAATCTTTCATTTCTATAAGTATTTCAACCTGATAATAATCATCCTTATAACAATGTTTTTCTTCTAAAGATACTAATATTAAATTAATATCAATAGGATATTCAGAATTAATTAACTTTATAAATTTATCTACTACAGGATAAACTAAATCATTATTCATAAATATTCCCTCCTCACTATCTACAATATACC
>DJYF01000021.1 GCA_002450035.1 Caryophanales bacterium UBA6985
GTCTAAATTAAGATTACCTTCATACATTAAATCAACAGTAACTGTATCAAAGTTATCAGATGAGGTTAATCTATATATACGGTCAGTAGTATCCTAATGAGTAAACATCATTATGATTTCTCCAACTACATACCATCCTACAAGTGTACCTTGTATATTATTGTCAGTTGTTACTGCTGTATTACCTTTCTCATTAGTAATAGAGAATAATGTCTAATCTTCAGATGGAGTAAATCTTATATTCTTGGCATCAAGAAGATACTCATTGCTGGCATTAGCAACATTAGTATCTTTCTACATACCTTTAAAAACATGTGTACTTATCTTTGCTGGCATATTAATGACGTTTTAAATATTCTTTATTACCATTGTTTCTAAACCCATTTCTATGCTCTGTGGTTCTCCAAAGCAATGTATTCCAAGAATTAGTTATAGCTTCCATTTCATCAATACTTGGTTTAATCAAATCAGCAGATGCCTAACCTACAGCCCATGCATATTCTTGCTGTACATTCTGTAGTATCTATGGTTGAAGTTTACCCTAATCAAACTTTATAGTAAATAACTTCTTCTTTATATATAATTCTAAAGCATTGATATACTTAACATTATCAATTATCATAGGTAAACCTTCCTCATCTACAGGTATAGCAAGATATGAAATTTCTATATCACCTTCCTCTATTGAAGTAAATATATAGTTACCTTGTATCTTATATGTCAAATCAGCATAGTTGTCTGCACATTCCTTATCTTCACTAAGATGATATATGTCTGATGTAGCTCTAAATGCTATATGACTACTTGAAAGTCTTACTCCTAATATAGAATAAAAGTCACAAGGTAATTGTGCTTTATATTTAGTTACTTGAAGTATCTCTGTCTTATTGTCAAACACTTTAGGTACACCTACTAACTATAAAAAGTCTGCAGCGTATTTAATAACACGCTCCATAGATACATCCTAAAGTAAAGGATGTTCCATTATATCATCTACTATCTATTGTATCTTTACATATCCTGCCATACTTGTAATGCATCTATTTCTTTGTTATCAATCTTTTCTTTAAGCAAGAGTTTAAAGCTTCTCATAGGACGGAATTTAAAGAAAACCTTGTTTCTATATGTAGCATTCTTTTTGCTATAATATATACTGAAAATCTCTTTATCAAGTCCTCTAACTAATACTTTTTTTCTATACATATCCTAGTCTTCATTCCATAAATCTAAAGTCCTATTCCAATCAATTCTATTGGTATTTATTAACTAACCATCTTTATAACATACTTTAGGACTCTTTTTCAATAGTATGAGCTATCCCATAGAATAAGGAAACTTTATATTATGTCCATTTAAGAAGCTCTAAACCAATGCTTTATTTATTTCTCTTATTATATAGTAGAATTGTTTAGTTGTTACAGGCTAACCTATATTCAACCAACCATTCTTTCTTATCCATCTATAAGCATCATATACACCATAAGAACCACTTATAATCTGCTTACGATGTTTATTTACTTTTAATACTTTATTTCTAAATTCACTATTGTCCTGCATTATCTTCAATTAAATCTCTTGTAGTTTTTTTCAAATTTCTACTTAAGAAATATTCAAGTGTAGCCATATCATCATTAGCGTTGTTAAGATTATCTTTAGGTCTATACATAGCACCTAATAATTCTCTAACTACAGCTTGTATAACATTGTTGATAAGACCTTCTTCCAATGGAAAACTCTAATCATATAAATCACAAGCTTGTCCACTTTTATCACATACCAATTCTCCTGCTTTATCAGCATCTTCAAACAACCCTGTAAGTGTTACTTTTCTTATTCTTAAGAAGTTATTATTTGCTGATTTAAGGTATAGATAATTATCTGGTCCAATAGTAGCAAACATAGAATTCTTTGTCCACTTGTTATTACCAGTATATCTCATTCTTTCTCTTGATACATAGTATATTCTTTTACCAAAGTAATCATTAGTATATACCTATACATCACCAAAAGGTAGAGTAAATGGTATCTTTTGTTTACTACGAAGATATACACCTTTACCACATACATCTGCATCAGTAAAGGAATGTTGTTCTAAATCCAAACATAGTGTCTAATAGTTACTCTCTGGTACAGTCAGTTGACCATTCTAATAAGTCTATTTAAGTATGTTAGTTCTATACTTGCTCAGTAGAAACTTAACATGGTCTTCAGTATAAGTGCTGTCATCAGATATAGCTTTTATCTAATCAAGACACATATATATTAATTCTCTGTAAGTAGTCATATTATATATAATTAATGTTGCAAATATACAGATTATACTGAATATTCACAACATTGTGATTAAATAAATATTGTTTAATAACAGTTTTAGTTATTGTTTATTCTATATTTATAGTATTGTTATAATTATGCCAATAGAAGCACCTACTACAGCTCCTATAAAATCTGCTAATATATCATACCAATCCCATTTATTATAAGGATTGATTTTATCTCCATATTCTTTACCTACACCTGTACCCATTGCAGTTAATAACCCAGCTAAACTACCAGCATACCAATTAGATAATAAACCAATAAGTATTGTA
>DJYF01000025.1 GCA_002450035.1 Caryophanales bacterium UBA6985
AACAATAAGCAATTCAATTTATTGATGAGTTTTGATTTCAGTGAATAAAGACTTGATTGCTAAAATAGCGGAAGAGGCAGATTTATCTGTTGAAGTTGTGGAGAAAGTATATAAAGCGTATTGGAGGTACCTTAGAACTAAAATTGAAGAGATAGATTTCTCTGAAGATAAACCAATCAATTATAGTTTTAATGTGCCTTCAATAGGCAAGTTTTACACTGATTACAATAAAATAAAATTACAAAAGAAAGTATACAATGATAATCAAAAAAGTTAAACCACTCTTTACATCTGTAGTAACTACTATGGATAAGTATGAGGATGATGTGATAGTTAACGGTCTAGTAAATCAAACTGCTGGTACACTAAAAGAATATCAGACTGTAGTAGCCATAGGTTCATCAGTGAGAGATATTAAAGTAGGTGATGTTGTAAGTATTAATCCATCAAGATATGCTGTAAAGAAGTATGAAGATGGTTCAATGCATGATGGAGTTATATCACAAAATCCTGTTATGTCTTATAGCTTCCATACTATTGATATTGATGGTGTAGAGCATTTACTTCTTCAAGACAGAGACATAGATTTTGTAATTGAGGAATATGAATTACCACAACAATCAGACATTGTTACTGATGTTAAACCAATGATTGTATCATAATGCATTTAATAGAGTATAACAATTATCAGATTGAACCTACACAGGAAGCCTTTCTTATAAAACCTATAAGAGATTTGTATAATGCGGATAGGTCAAAAAGTAAAGATAAGTTTATGACTCAAATGTCTATAATTTATTTTTTAGTTGACCCTAGAAGCAGTTACAATTACATTATAGATGAGAAAGATAGATTAAAAGCTATCATAGAACAAGAAGGGCTTCCTGCTAACTTTAAGATTGATAAGAAGTTACAAGAAGCTATAGATATATATAGAAAGCATACAATAACAACTTCATATCTTCTTTTACAAGATACAAAATTAGCTATTGATAAAGTCAGACAGTTTCTTCGTGATGTAGACTTAACAGAAACTGATGATAAAGGTAAACCTCTATATACTATAAATAGTGTAACTTCTGCGATTAAACAGATACCTCAATTGGCAAAAGATGTCATTGATGCAGAGAAAGCAATTACCAGAGAAATTGAAGAACAAGGTAAATTGCGTGGTACAGCAAATAAAACATTAATGGATGATGGAATACTTATATGATTGATACTATAGTTAGAGCTTTAAATAAATGGTTAGAAGTAAATTACCACTCAAAGAATGGCTGGTTCATTGGTAGGCAATATGAAGAAAATACTCAATTCAATGCATATAAAACGCTAATTGCTGAAATATATTATCATGTTGATAATAGTAACTATTTAGTTATCAAACAAAGACTTACTGTAAATAAAACTACTGCACAAGATAATCAAAAAGATAAGTTATATATATCTCTACTTGAAACAATATTCTCTAAAATAGAAGAAATAGAAAACAAGATAAACAATGTGGAACAAATATCAGACACAGTATGAAGACTTAAATTTAGATTAGCAACCAGAAGAAGTTAAAGAGCAGTTTCTAGAAGCTGTCAATAATATACCTTTTGTCAAGAGTCTAATATCTGCAGATAGACCTAGGGCAAAAGACATAGAAAAAGATTCTGAAGGTAAGATAATAATTGATGTCACTTAGCCACACATACTTGAAGACATGGATTATTTTAGACCTTCAGCAATCTTTTTTTAGTAGAACGGCTGTTATACTAAACTTAGACCAAATCCTAATCCTAACAGTGAATACTATAAATGGGCTAAAGAGGAAATAAGAAGATGTTTTGAAGGATATGTAAGACCTTCTGATGGTGAATGGATTACAGGAGATATGTATTTTTTTCTTAACTATTGTCCTATACAGTTAATCAAAAAGGATAAAACGGGTAAAGATATTAGAACTGTTGATTTTCCTAAAGCTTGGGAAGGACATTATTATAAGTTTCATTACTTAAATTAGTGTAGATAGAATGGTAAACATGCTGCAGAACTTTCAAGACGTGGTTCTGGCAAATCCTTTACCGCTGCTGCATTACTTGCTAAAAGATTTATATTAGGAGAAAGTTACGAAGTATGTAAAAAAGTGCAATGTGTAGTAACAGCATCTGAAAAGAAGTATCTACATGGTGCAAATCAAGTATTGGATATGTTTCAATACTATATAGATTTTTGTGCTATGAATACATAGTTTCCTAATAAAACTATTACATCATCACTGCCTAATATGTAGTGGATTATGGGTTATAAAGATAAAGAAACAGGAGTAAGAAAAGGTAGTGAAAACAGTGTTGTAGGCATTACTTCAAAAGATGATGAATCTAAACTGAGAGGTTCTAGAGGTGTACTATATTTACTTGAAGAAAGTGGAACATTCCCACGTCTTTTAAATCTATATTAGGTACTTCTTCCTTCAGTATAGGATGGTAGTAGTGTGTGGGGATTAATATTCTTGTATGGTACTTCTGGTGATAATGAATCAGACTTTAGTTCTATGCAAGAGTTAATGTATAATCCTAGAGGTTATAGTATTAACCCATTACCCAATGTATTTGATAAAGAAGGTTAGGGTAGACGTGAGTTTACATTCTTTTTTCCTGGTTATATTAATAGAGCTAATTGTTATGACAAAGATGGTAATTCAGATGTTACTAAGGCTTTACTTGAAATATACAATGAAAGATATGTAGTAAAGTACAATTCTACAAACATTAACGCTATAACAAAAAAGATTTCTGAGATACCTATAACACCACAGGAAGCTATACTTAGAACTCGTGGTAATATGTTCCCAGTAACATAGCTTAATGAAAGATTGAATGAATTAGATAACAATCCTTCAGAGTTTGATGATGTATATGTAGGTGATTTAGCAATGTCTAAAAGCGGTAAAATATCTTGGATAGCAACTAATGATAAACCATTGCGAGAGTTTCCATTAAAAGACAATAAAGCTAATGGTGCTATAGAGATATTTAAAATGCCAGAGAAAGATAAAGAAGGTAATGTATTCAACCATAGATATATAGCAGGAGTAGACCCTATTGATGATGATGCCAGTGGTACTGTATCTTTAGTATCTTGTTTTATTTTAGATTTATGGACAGATAAGATTGTATGTGAATGGACTGGTAGATTAGATTATGCTGATGATTGTTATGAGAGAATAAGATTAATGCTGTTATTCTATAATGCAAGATGTCTATATGAAAATAATAAAAAGGGCATGTTTGCATATTTCAGCAGAATGAATTGTCTGTATCTATTAGCAGATTGCCCTGAGTATTTGAGAGATAAAGATATGGTTAAAGGTTAGCTTTATGGTAATAAACTAAAGGGAGTCAATGCTACTTTAGGTATCAATAACTATGCTAATGATCAAATAAAGAATTGGCTTATAAAACCAGTTACAACTACAATTAAAGAAGGTAATGAAGAGAAACAGATAGAAGTATTTAATCTATTCTTTATTAGAAATAGAGCTTTACTTAAAGAGTTAATACTTTTCAATCCTGATATAAATGTGGATAGAATTAGAGCATTAGGCATGTGTATGTTACTTCGTGAAGAAAGAATGATTATGTATCAAGGTGATGTAAAAAGTAATATGCAGAAAAAACAGAAGACTTTAGCTACAGATCCATTCTTTATGTAGGATGTAAAGAAAGATGACAACCTAATAGAATATCATCCACATACTACTGAAATAGATTTTTCAAATATAAATGTTTTTAAACAATAAGAGAAATAATTATAAGGTTGTATTGATTGAAAATTGTTTATACTTTTGCGTGTTATAATATATTATACATTATGAGTGATTTTGTAAATTTTCCTAAACAGGCATTATCCTACAAGTCTAAAACAAAGGCTTGGAGGAAGAATTGCGTGCAGTGGGCAAATGATAAAACATACTTTAATATGTCATTGGTGAGGAATTCTGTCCGTCATAAAATGATTAACATTAATCTTCTCAATGGTAAATTGAATATGGAAGATTTATCACTTATAGTTAATCCATCTAAATTAAAGGCTAATTTTATACCTGATAAGATTCAACATTATCCTATAATGAATGGTAAACTTAATCTTCTTCAGGGTGAGGAGATAGGTAGAGGTTTTAATTATAGAGTAATTGTAACTAATCCTAATAGTGTATCAGCTATAGAAGAAGCAAAAAGAAAAGAAGTATTAGAAGCAGTATAGCTTGAAATATAGAATCAATCTCAATCAGAAGA